>JAKATE010000173.1 GCA_021828085.1 Thermoplasmata archaeon
TCTACCTCCCACCGCAAGCTCTCGACGGAGGAGCTCGCACGGCGAGGGATCGCCGAAGGGATGGTCCGCCTCTCGTTCGGCATCGAGGACGCGCAAGACCTGATCCGGGACCTGGAGAGGGCCCTCGAACAGGTCTAGTCGAGACCGCCGCGCCCCCCCCTGCCGGAAGGCGCGGGAGGCGCCGAGGGGTCAGCGCCCCGGGAGTTCGCGGGCCCAGAACGCGCTCTCCGTGCCGCTCACCGTCTCGAACCCGAGCGAGCTGTAGAGCCGGAACGCGGACGCGTTCTCCCGGATCACGTTGAGCTCGAGCTCACGCTCTCCCATCGACCCCAAGGACCCCAGGGTCGCCACGAGCAACGCACGGCCCAGCCCCCGCCCCTGCGCCCCGGGTTTCACGAAGAGGCCGATGAGCAGCGGGCAACGGGAGGGGGGATGCGTGACGAGGCTCGCTCCCAGAAGGCCGCCGCTTTCGTCCCGCCCCACGAAGGACGCCTCGCGGACCCACGGGCCCCAGACCTCCCGGACGAGGCCTTCGAGGAGCTCCTCCCCGTCCCCCTGAAGGTCGCCGCTGTCCACCCACAGGCGGTCGTTGCTCTTCTCGAAGGCCTCCAGGTAGAGCGAGAGGAGCGCGTTGTTGTCCGCTCCCGGGGGGCCCTCGAGCCGGCAGGGGAGCGGGAGGCGCGGGATGGCCGAGGGAGCTGAAGGAGGCGAGAGCGGCGGAGGAGGTGGAGGGAGCGGAAGGACCGGTCGGCGCATCGCCACCCGGAGGTAGCGGCGGAACCCGCGGGGAGACAGCAGGTCGGCGAGGCTGGACCGGGAGATCCCCGGCACGGCCTCGGGAAGTGCGGCGATGGGAGCTTTCGGGCCCGGCGGGGCCTCTTCGAGGAGCGCAAGGAACCGGGCGAGTGCCCCGGGGTTCTGGTACCCGAGGCTCAGATAGAGGTGGGAGACCCTGCGGCCGACCTCGGGAGAGATGCGCCAGACCGCGAGCGCGACCCCGTCGTCCTTCGGTCCGATCCAGACCGCCCCGTCACAACGCCCATCTCGTACGGCTTCGCGCAACCCCGGAAGCACAGCCGAAAGTCCGGGGCGCGCGGAGGCCTCCGCCGTCTCCTCGTGCTCCTCCAGAAGTCGCAGGCCCTCCTCGCGGGCCTCTCGGAGGGCGACGATCTCCATCAAGGGCTGCTCGACCGCAGGCGGGAGCGCCGTGCGTGAGATATATACGGGGCGGTCGTGGCGGGCGCGGTGCGTCCACGCCACCGTAGCTCAGTTGGCGGAGCGGCTGATTCGTAATCAGCAGGTCGGGGGTTCAAATCCCTCCGGTGGCTTCCTCGCCTTTGCCTGGCCAGGGCCCGGCCCCGGTCCGGCCCGTCCTGCACTCGAGCGGAACTCGCTGCAAGAAATCCGGGACAGACCCCCTTCGGAAATAGAAGGGGGCGGGGCGCTCCCCTCGCCAAGGTCTCCTCGAGCTCTCCCCACGGAGGGCGCGGTGCCAAGATCGCCCGGGTCCTCCGCGCGAGGCCATCCTCCCGCGGGAGGTCACCTTCAGTCGTGGAGCGAGAAGGCCAGAGGAAGGAGCAGGAGGAGCGAGCCTCCGGCCAGGAGGAAGGTGGTCGAGATCCCGAGCAAGGGTATCGCGAGACCCGCGGCCAGCGGCCCCACGGTGTAGCCGAGGTCCTTGAAGGTCGCGATCGCACCGGTCATCGCGACCTTGTCCTCCTGCATCACATCGGACATCCTCGAGTAGAGCGCGATGAAGATCCAGGTGTAGCTGATGGTGAAGGCCGTGACCACCACCAGAACGTAGGCGAGGGAGCCCGAGCGCGGCAGGAGGAGCGCGGTCCCGGCGGTGAGCAAGATAGCGACCGATAGCGTCCGACGGATCCCGAACCGGTCGATCAGGGCCCCGAGCGGGACCTCGAGCGCCACGGCGGGCAAGAGACCCACGGTCAGGACCAGACCGATCTCCTCGTAGCTGAGCGACTCCGCGTGAAGCAGGATCGCGAGGAACGCGTAGTAGACGTTGATGAAGGCGTAGAAGCAGACCACCAACAGGATCGTCTTGACGAAGCGGCGGTCGCGCATGTGCCGCGTGAGCGCCTGCACCTGGCTCGACCAGGCGGTCTTCTGGCGAGGCGGGGACTCGTTCAGGAAGATCGAGGCGATGAGGAACGCCCCCAAGGATGTGACGCTGAGGAGATAGAACGGGAGGAAGAACGAGGCGATGGCAAGGAATCCACCGAGGAGCGGCGCCGCGGCCGACGCCAGGTCGTTCAGGTCGGAGAAGAAACCGGTCTCCTTCCCCTTCACCTGTTTGTCGGCGTAGCTCAGGACGTAGGCCCAGGAGGTCAGCCAAAGGAAGGAGGAAGCGACGCCCCGCCCGAGGCTCAGCAGCAGCAGCTCCGGGAAGGTGTGCGCGAGCGGGTACAGCAGGGCGAGGCCCGCGTAAACGAGGAGTGCGACCTGCAGGACGCGCTTCATGTTGAGGCGGTCCTCGAGCATGCCGAAGGGCAGGTTCAGAAAGATCCCGGCCATCGTCGACATCGAGAAGATGAGGCCGGTGAGCGTCGCGCTGCCGGTCACCTGTTCGACGTAGATCGAAAAGATGGGCGAGGTCAGCCCCCACCCGAAGGTGTAGACGAAGAAGGTCGTGGAGAGCGGAAGCAGGACTCGTCGGAAGTTCCGAAGGTGACGGAGATCGCTGAACTCCTTGAACAACGGTGGGCCCTCAGGTCCGCAACAAGTCCCTCCCTAAAGCGCTCGCAGGTCTGGGGACCTCTCGCGCCATGCGGCCGGACCTATGGCCCGGGCCTCCCGAGGGTCGTCCCCGAGAGCACTGGGGTCCTAGGAAGAGAGGCGTACGAACGTTCCCGCCGACCCCGATCCGCGATGGCCCGTCCGACCGCCCTGGGGCGAGCGGGGGCTCCGGGGCGACGGCCAGGGGCATGAGTGCCGCGTCCTCATCCAGGGCGGACTGCTCCGCCGGAGGCCCCCGCTCCGTGCGCTCAGGGCGCTTGGGAGGGTCGAAGTGCCTCACGCCCCACGTAGGCACCCCTGTCGGGACCGTGCAGAGGTCGGTACCTTCTCCAGAGGTGGAAGAGGAGCAGGACCACCAGGAGGTCATAACCGACCACCGGGAGCATCCCGATCCCCGTCGGCAACTGCCCGAAGAACCCTTGCGGGAGCAGCACGGCGACAAGGCCCGCGCAGAGCGCGACGAGCGCGAGCTCGTTCTCCGACCTACCGATGTGCCGGACGACCCACAGAAGGGCGAGCGACCCCAATACGAGGAAGAAGAGCGCGACCAGTTCGGGAGCGGCCCCCTGAGAGGCGAGCGCGTCGCTGCCGAAGGTGAGCAGAACGAAGAGGCCGATCGCGAAGAGGAAGAACGTCCGCGGCCGGGCCGTCGGGCGCGGGTCCCTCGGCCTCAGAAGGTCGGAGCGCGCGAGGTAGGAGGCGCCCACAAAGGCGCCCATGGCCGCGGCGCAACCGGCCCAAAGGACGGGTCCGGCGTAGAAGCCCCGGACGTACCCCACGAAGACGAGCGTCCCGAGCCCGTCCACCACGAGCCCGAGCAGGGCCCAGCGGACCTGGCGAGGGGAGAGGAGCGACCTGCCCCGGGTCTCGGGGAAGGTCAGGTCCAGGATCAGCAGGGGCAGCGCCACGCTGAAGAGCGGATGGATGATCAGCACGAGGTCCACCGCCCAGACCCAGTTGACCCCCAGCCAGTGCCCGTAGGTCGCGACGATCCCGAGGGTCGCCGCGTCGTGGGGATTGAAGAGCGTCGCCGCCCCGATGCCCTCGTTCAGGATCCCGTAGGCCGCACCGAGGATGAGGACCGTGGCCCACCCCTTGCGCCATCGGACCCTCGCCTCGCGGATGAGGAGC
>JAKATE010000174.1 GCA_021828085.1 Thermoplasmata archaeon
CGTCCAGCCCTCCTTCCCCAAAGCGGAGTGGAAGGCCCTCGCTCAGCTCGGCTGGCTCGGGCCCAGGGCTCCCAAAAGCGCCGGGGGCAAGGGGCTCTCGCTCGTCCAGGAGGCCGCCCTCATGGAGGAGCTCGCCTACGGGGGAGGGAGCGTCTTCGCGAAGCTCGTCCTCCAGCCGGAGTTCTGCTCGCCTCTCCTGCACGGTTCCCCTGACCTCGTCAGCCGGTGGTACACTCCGATGCTGCGGGGGGAGCTCCTCGTCGGGAACCAGATCACCGAGCCCAACGCGGGCTCGGACGCGGCGGCGCTCTCCACCCGCGCGGAGCTCCAGGGGGAGGAGTACGTCCTCACCGGGACGAAGTCCGAGATCGCCTTCGCGGCCGACGCGCAGGCCGCCATCGTCTACGCCACGGTGGACCCCAGCCGGGGCTCGCACGGGATCACGGCGTTCCTGGTGCCCCAGGACCTGAAAGGGATACGGACGGAGCTCGTCGACGACCTCGGAGAGCGCTGGATGCGTCGCGGCACGGTCCACTACGACCAAGTCCGGGTGCCCTGCTCCCTCCGCATCGGCGAGGAGGGGCGGGGGTTCCAGTACCTGATGGAGGAGCTCACCCCGGAGCGCTGCCTCCTGGGGTTGCTCTACCTGGCCGTGGCCCGCGCCTCCTGGGAGGAGAGCCGCACGTATGTCCGCGACCGCATCGCCTTCGGCAAGCCCATCGGGAGCTTCCAAGGCGTCTCCTTCCCGTTGGTGGAGGACCTGGCGCGCATCGAGGGGGCGCGGCTCTTCGGATGGAGCGTCCTTGCCCAGCTGGCCGGCGGGGAGCGGATGGACGCAGGGTCGGCTCTGGTGAAGTGGCTCGGGAACGAGACCGCGCTCACCGCGCTCGACCACGCGATGCAGGTCCACGGCGGCTCAGGCTACTCTCGTCGCTGGCCCCACGAGCAGCGGTGGAGGGATGTCCGATCCGGCACCACGGCGCACGGCACGAGCGAGATCCTGCGTGTCGTAGCGGCGAGGGAGCTCCTTCAACTCCCCTCCGGAAAGAAAGACCACCCGCACCAGTCCTCGTAGCTGACGGAGACCCGCCCCCCGTCATCCGCAAAGGGCACCTCGGCGGCCTCCCCGCCTCCCAGCTGGAGTCCCCGGAAGGAGGACCTGAGAGTCGCAGCTCAGCCGGTCCCGGTCACGTCGAAGATCTCGACCAGGGCCCGCTCATAGACCTCGGCATCGTGCTCTCGAAGGAGCACGAAACGCACGTCCTCGAGCGTCGACCGGCGGACCCGTCCTGGAGGGGGGATGTTCAGCCCTCCGACGAGGAAGACGCGCGTGGTCCCCAACGCCACCCGAGCGGCTCGTTCGATGGGATACCCGTAGGCCCCGGTGCTGATGGCCGGGAACGCCACGGAGCGAAGTCCGCGCGCGACGGCCAGCGACAGGCAGTTCCGGTAGGCGTCCGCGAGGACCATCTCCTCGAGCGACTCTCCTCCCCTCCAGACCGGCCCCACGGTGTGGATGACGTGGCGGGCGGGGAGCCGGCCCCCGGGCGTGATCACGGCCCGGCCGGCGGGGAGCCCTCCGGGCCAATCGCTCTCGACGATACGGCGGCACGCCTCGGTGACCTGCGGTCCGCCCCGTGCGTGGATGGCTCCGTCGACCCCACCTCCCCCCATCAGGGAGGAGTTGGCCGCGTTCACGATCGCGTCGACGTCCTGGTCGCAGATGTCGCCACGCACGATGCGAAGGTGCGTCGATGCGAACTGGATCTCCAACGCGGGCCTCCCCCTCGTTCCCTCTCTCGAAACTACCGCCCGGTTATATCCTCTCTCGCCTCCGGGGATCGTGCCCCTCCGTCCAGGGATCGGCGTGGACATCGGGGGTTCGCACGTGTCCGCGGTCCTCGCGACCACGCGTGGGCGCGTCCTTCGCGCCTCGTCGCTTCCCAGAGGCCCCTCGGACGGGTTCGACGCCACCCTCCGGCACATCCGGAAGGTCGTGGACACCGTCCGTCCGTCGGCATTGGGGGCGGACGACCTCGCGATCGGGGTCGCCTTTCCGGGAGTCCTCGAGGGTCGGGAGGGGGAGGTCCTCTTCGCGCCGAATCTGCGGGGTTGGGTCGGGCGAAGCGCGCACCCGGCGCTGGAGCGAACGCTCGGGGCGCGCGTGGTCGTCGAGAACGACGCGAACTGCGCGGCCTGGGCGGAGCACGTGCTCGGCCCCGGGAGAGCCCGGGGTGGCGAGCACGACCTCCTGTATGTCGTGATGGGCACGGGGATCGGCAGCGGGCTCGTCCTCCACGGCCAGGTGCACCGAGGAGCGTGGGGGACAGGGGGGGAGATCGGACATACGCAGGTCCCGGGCTCGGGGCGGCTGTGTGGTTGCGGGAACCGAGGCTGCCTCGAGGCGGTCGCGGGGGGACGGGCGCTTGCCTCGGTCGCCCTTGAGATGGCGAAGGCGTCCCCGTCCTCGCGCCTCGGCCGTCTGCGGGCCCGGCAGGGAGCCCTGTCCGCCTGGGACCTGCTCCGTGAGGCCGAAGCGGGGGACGCTCCCTCGGTCGGGGTCCGAGACCGGGCGGGTCTCGCGGTGGGCGGGGTCCTGGGTTCCGCCGTGAACCTCCTTGGGGTGCCCGAGGTCGTCCTGGGCGGTCGCCTGCTCTACCGCGCCCCTGGGCTCCTCTCGGCGATCCGCAAGGGCTTCCGGGAGGCCGTGCTCCCTCAGGTGCGGTCCAGGGCCCGCCTACGCCACGCTCGGGGCTGGGAGCATCGGAACGCCGTTGGGGCGATGTTGCTCGCCCAGCTGAGTGCTATGGGGGAAGCGAAGGCCGCAAGACGCGGTCGGCCGGCCGGAGGCTTTTGACCAGGGGAGGGTTCCCCCCTCCCGGGTCGCACATGGACGCAGGAGACGCCGCGGCGCTCGCCGGGGAGATTCGGTACGCCTTCAAGCGTTACGGGGTGCAGCCCCAGAACAAGGTCACGGTCCGGTTCGTGAGCAAGGACGGGGCCGACCTCGAGATCACCTTCGACCCGCTCCAGGGTGCGATCAACTCCGCCTTCGACGCCCCTCCTCGGCGAGAGGGGTAGGTCGCGGCCCGAGAGGCCGACCGTCCGTCCCCCCCCGTCCTCGGTTCAGGGGTGGACCCACTCGGCAACGTGGTGCCACGTGCCGAGCTTTCTCCCCGCGGTGACCCAGAGCGGAACCAAGGCTTCCATCCAGCGTGACATTTCGATCCCTCCGAGGTCGAGCGTGCCCGACCACCCGAAGGACCTCACGATCCCATCGACCTGCGTCTTTGCCTTCGCGTCGTTGCCGCAGATCATCATGGGAGGGGAGCTCGACGCCGGGAACTTGGGGTCGACCATCTGGATCGAGGCGATCGTGTTGAACGCCTTGACGACGTGGGAGCGGGGCAGCATCTTCTGGACGCGCTCTCCCAAGGAGTCGGTGACCCCCACGAAGAGTCCCGGGGGGAACCCCTTGGACATCTCCAGAGGGTTCGTGGTGTCGATGACGAGCTTCCCCTCGAGGTTCTCCCGGCCCGCCGCTTCGATCGCGGCTTCCGCGGCCTTCCCGTGGACGGAGAGCACCACCACCTCCCCGTGCCGTGCGGCCTGAAGGACCGTGCCGGTGGCCACCTTCCCCGAGGTCTTCTTCTTCCAGCCCTCGAGCTTCTCGCTGTTAGGCTCCCGGGAGCCCAACATCACGTCGTGCCCTCGGGAGGCGAACCCCCGACCGAGGGCCTGCGCGACGTCTCCGCTGCCGATGATCCCGACCTTCATGCCGCGGAAGATGCCGAGAGGGGGATAGCTCTTGGCACCTGTGCCCGAA
>JAKATE010000175.1 GCA_021828085.1 Thermoplasmata archaeon
GACCGCAGTCTCGCGTGGTAGGGCCTCAGGTGCTCCTTCCGGACGGCGTATTCCCCGCTCATCTGGCGGATGACCAGCTCGCTGTCGCCCAGGACCGTCACCGCGCCGCGGTACCCTTTCTCCAGGAGGAACTCGAGCGCGTGGATCGCGCCGGAGTACTCGGCCACGTTGTTCGTTGACTCCGCAGAGAAGGGCGAGGCCGCAAGCCCTGAAGCCTCGTGGTCGAGGCCTTCCCCCTCGACAGTGAACGCCCAGGTCGCGATGCCCCTCGCGTGCGGGGGTTGGCAGGCGCCGTCGAAGTGGACCACGACCCCCCGGGGGGGGTCCCCGTCGCCCGCGCTCACGCGCTATCGGTCGGGGGCGCGTCGGAGGGAGGCTCCATCGAGGTCGGGTCCGGACCTGCGGCCATGCTGCCTCCCGAGCCGTCGACCATCGGCGTGGGCTCGTAGGCGTTCGGTGCGACCGTCTCCTCCGCGGTTGGCGGCGGGGAGGAGGACGTCTTCTCCCTCTTCCCCTTCAGGACGACCACGGCGAGGATGATGAACGCGGCCGCGACCGCCGCCAGGATGAGGACCCAGAGCAGCCAGTTGATCCCGCCCGTGGAATTGTGGTTCTGATTGTTGTTCGTGCAGCTACCGTTGCATGTGGTCGAGCTCAGCACGATGTTCTGAGTGGTCGTCGCCCCCGCGGTCACGACGAGGCCCGTGGCGGAGTAGGCCTGGTACCCGGACCGGTTGACGAAGACCGAGTAGGTCCCCGGACCGAGGCTCACGGAGTACGCGCCGGAGGACCCCGAGGCCACCGAGACCGCGCCGGGCATGAACAGGAGCTGCACGCCGGAGAGCGCATTCTGGCTGGAGACCGAGGTCTGGTACACGCCGCCCGCGATCGCTCCGGACTGGGGGGGAGCCGACGGGACCACCCACCGTAGCGGCACGTCGAGGCTCACGGTGTGCGAGGTCGGGACGGTGACGTTCCCGAAGAACTCGTAGTAGCCCGTGGCGTTCGCGAACACCGCGTAGGAGCCCGCCGTGAGGCTCACGTTGTACGTCCCGCCCGTCGCCGAGGTGGCCGGGAAGGTGCCCCCTCCGCTCTTCGAGCGGAAGTCGACCAGGACGCCGCTCAACGGGAGGCCTCCCGTCCCGTTCGTGACGGTCCCCGCCGCCCACCCGGAGGTCGCCCCTCCGGTCGGCTGCAGCGTCGCGTTCCAGAACGTGGTGAGGTAGGAATGGAGCGTAACGGACGTGGTCTGGGTGGTGTACCCGCTCGCAGAGGCTTGCAGGCGGTACGGGTACGGAGGCAGCGCGAGGGAGTAGATCCCCGAGGACTGGACGGGCTCGGCCGTGCCGTTCACGGAGAGCGTCGCCTGGGTCGGGGCGAGGCGCACGTCGAGGAATCCGGGGTGCACCCCGGTCCAGGGGACGAGCGCGATCGCGAGGGGGGTGGTCTTGGACGCCGTGATCGTCAGCGTTCCGCTCTGGGGCAGGTACCCTGAGGCGTTGACGAACCACGCGTAGCTCCCGGGCAGGAAGGACTGGTTGAAGGTCCCCGAGGGCCCGGCGGTCGCGGTCACCGACCCACCGGGGGAGGTGAAGAGCACGCTCGCGCCAGAGACCGGCGACCCGTTCGACTGATTGGTGACCGTTCCCGCGACCCAGCCGGGCCTAGGGAGCGCTCCCTGGACCATCGCGTAGAGGTTCCCGTCCTCGGCCGCGAAGTAGGTCCCCGAGGAGGTCACCGTGGGACCCGCGTAGAAGGAGGTCTCGCTGTGCAGGACCTGGAGAGGAGCTCCTCCCGCCGCGGGGAACTCGTAGAGGTACCCCCCTCCGGAGGCGACCCACAGGTCGGAGCCGGAGACCACCGGGGTCCCCGCCACGTCGCCGTAGAGGGAGGTCGTCCAGCCGGCGGTGAGGCCCGGGATGGTGAAGGCCTGCAGGACACCGGTCTCGTTACCGGCGTAGAGCGTCGAGCCGGAGATGTAGGGGGAGGTGATCGAGGCCGGGAACGTCGCCGGGGTCCCCACGATGCCTCCGCTGGTGGCGATCGGGTAGATCCCTCCCGCCGTGGTGGTCACGTAGGCCGTTCCGGCCGAGACCGCCGGGGCTCCGTAGACGCCTCCTGGAATGGACGCGGTCCACTGCACCACGCCCTGGAGGTTCGTCGCGACGACGCCCCCGAGCGAGGCGCTCGCGACCAGGAACCCGGTGGAGGGGTCGTAGGTGGGCGGGTTGTAGATACCGTAGGGCGAGACGTTGCGGACCCAGAGGGTGGTCCCGTTCGCGTCGAGCCCGAACAGCGAGCCGTTGGTGAGGGCCCCGTAGTACTTTCCCTGCACCAGCGTGAGGCCCCCGTAGATCGGCGCCCCCACGCTCGTGTTCCAGAGCAGCGAACCGCCGCTGGTGTAGGCGGTCAACGTGCCGTGGAGGGTGCTGGCGATCACGCCGTCGCTCGGAAGAAGGGCGGGGGCCGAGCGGGAGGAGAGTCCCAGCGAGCGGGCCCAGAGCTCGGCGCCGGAGGTGGGATTGAAGGCCCGCAGGATCCCGTCGGAGCCCGCGAGGTAGAGGATCGACCCGTCGGCCGTGACGACCGGGGAGCTCAGCAGCGAGTTGTCCGTCTGGTACGCCCAGGAGACGGAGTGGTTGGTGACCAGGTAGGGGGTGTAGTTCCCGTACAAGCCCGCGGCGGGCTGGACGTAGGGCCAGGGGAAGGAGGTGAGCTCGCTCGAGCCTCCCCAGACCGACTGGGGGAGCGGCAACCTCGGGGCGGCGTTGAAATTGAAGAAGTCGAGCGGGTTGTTCGCAAGCCCGTCGAGCGTCCCCAGGGCCGGGAGGTTCCAGTTCCACTCGATGAAGCGCAGGATCGAGGTGGGCGAGTAGTACGCGTGGGAGATGTACCCCTCCTTCGCGTAGGGGGAGATGACCACGAGCGGGATGCGGATGCCGTCCCCGAGCCCGGTGATGTCGGGAGCCGGGACATGGTCGAAGAACCCGCCCCCCTCATCGTACGAGAGGAAGATCGCGGTGCTGTTCCAGTACGGGCTGTTCTCGACGGCGCGGATCACGCCTACGATCCCCTGCTGCCCCTGCGTCACGTTCCCGCCGAAGCCGGCGATGGTCCCCGGGTGCTCCGTGCCGTTCAGCCAGTCCTGGGTGTACCAGGAGACCGCAGGAAGGTTGTTGGTGTAGAGGTCGGTGTAGAGCTGGGACCAGGGCTGCTCGTGGCCCAGCTGCCCGGCGTACTGCTGGATCCAGTTGAAGTAAAGCATCGGCTGGAGCTGCGAGAGCGTGGTGGTGAAGTACCAGCTCGGGCAGTTGGGGAACAGCGAGAGGAGGCACGAGGAGCCGTTCCCCGTGTTGTAGTTCCCGTCGTAGTCGTTCCACGAGACCCCGTACTGCTCGAGCTCCTGGGGGAGGCTCGGGAAGTAGACCATGTTCGAGCCGTTCGCGGGCCCGGCGTCACCGGTGATCGGTCCCGAGGTGATCCCGTAGTAGTAGAACCGGTTCGGAAGCGTGGGCCCCGCATAGGCTTGGAAATAGTTGTCCGCGAACCCGTACTCCTGGGCCAGGCCCAGCTCGTTCGCGACGATGTAGGAGGGGTAGTACCCGTTCGAGACGTTCGAGTCCGTGTAGGTGAACCCGTCCATGGACGTGTTGTCCATGTTGCCCCAGATCTGGTCCTGACCGTGGGCCGGGACCGAGGAGCTCTGGTTGGCCGCGTAGTTCCATCCGAGGGTATACTGGTTCGCGTACCACCCCACGTTCCCATGGGTCCCGGGCTGAGGGACCCCCGCCCCC
>JAKATE010000019.1 GCA_021828085.1 Thermoplasmata archaeon
ATCTCCCGCTGATGAGCGGGTCGAACTTCATCCACGGCATCGTCCTGGTGGGCGGCATCGTCGCGCTCGGCTTCGCCACCACCCCGCTCGAGGAGGGCGTCGGCTTCGTGGCCGTGGTCATGGGGGCGATGAACGTCACCGGCGGCTACATGGTGACGGTCCGGATCCTCGCCATGTTCGACCGGGGACGCCGCAAGACGGGGGGCGCCCCATGAGCTTCGACCTCACCCCCGTCGTCGACGCGGTCTACGTGGTCGCGATCCTGGTCTTCATCCTGGGCCTCAAGGCGATGAGCTCGCCGGCCACCGCCCGGCGCGGCATCGTCTACGCCGGGGTGGCCATGCTCGTCGCCGTGGTGGTGGTCTTCGGCGTCTCGGGGCTCAGCAACTTCGCCCTCATCGCCCTCGCGGTGATCATCGGCGGGGGCGCCGGCTGGTACTGGGCGCGGGTGGTCAAGATGACCGCCATGCCCCAGATGGTCGCCATGTTCAACGGCATGGGGGGCGGGGCCGCCGGGGCCATCGCCGCGGTGGAGCTCTTGACCAACCTCCACGCGGGGGCGACGGTCGGCCTGAGCCTCGCTGGAGCGACCATCGGAGGCATCTCCATCGCCGGGAGCATGATCGCCTTCCTCAAGCTCCAGGGATGGATGCCGAGCAGGCCCGTGGTCCTCCCCGCCCGGCAGGTGGTCAACTTCACCGTGCTGGTGATCGGGCTGGGGTTCGGGGCGTACTCCGTCCTCGCGGTCAACTCGTTCTACCTCCTGCCCTTCTTCGTCCTGCTCCTGCTCTACGGCCTCCTGCTCACCCTGCCCATCGGCGGGGCGGACATGCCGGTGGTGATTAGCCTGTTCAACGCCCTCACGGGGATCGCCGTGGCCTTGGACGGCTTCGCCCTGGTGAACGGCCCCCTGGGCGACGCGGGGTACGGCATGGTCATCGCCGGGACCCTGGTGGGGGCGGCGGGCTCGCTGCTCACCCTGCTCATGGCCCGGGCCATGAACCGCTCGCTCACCAACGTGCTCTTCGGGGCCTTCGGGGCGAAGGAGGAGACAGGGGGGACCATCGCCGGGTCGCTCAAACCCATCTCCCCCGAGGACGCGGCCTCGCTCCTGGAGTACTCGGGGCTCGTCATCGTGGCCCCCGGCTACGGGATGGCCGTGGCCCAGGCCCAGCAGAAGGTGAAGGAGCTCTTCGACGTGCTCACGGGCAAGGGGGTCAACGTGAAGTTCGCGATCCACCCCGTGGCCGGCCGGATGCCCGGGCACATGAACGTGCTCCTGGCCGAGGCGGGCATCCCGTACGACCATCTCTTCGACCGGGACGAGATCAACGCCGAGTTCCCCAACGCCGACGTGGTCCTCGTCATCGGGGCCAACGACGTGGTGAACCCTGCCGCCCGACGGACCGGGAGCCCCCTCGAGGGGATGCCCATCCTCGACGTGGACAAGGCGAGGAACGTCATCGTCGTGAAGCGCGGCCAGGGGAAGGGATTCGCGGGCATCGAGAACGAGCTGTTCTACAAGGACAACTGCCGGATGCTCTACGGCGACGCGCAGCAGGTGGTGGGCGAACTCGTCCAGGCGATCAAGCACGCCTAGCGCGGGCGCTCGGGCGCCTTGCCTTTATCCGCTCCGGTCCCGGTGCGAGACCCCCGGGGGGCCATTGCCGGGACCGGGCGGGACACGGGAGGAGGCCCCTGCGTCCCCGCGCCGCAAGCGGCCGCGAAGCTACTTCCCCTACCGTCCCCGGGCCGCCCAGGAGCGCATCGGTCAGGAGCTGGCCGCGCTCGCCCACCCGGGAGGCTGCCTCCTCCTCGACGCTCCCACGGGGACCGGGAAGACCGTAGCGGTCCTCTCGGCGCTCGTCCCCCACGCTCTCGCCGAGGGGCACCGGATCCTCTACCTCGTCCGGACCCACTCGCAAAGCGCCCAGGTGCTGGCCGAGACCCGGGCCATCGCCCGCCGCGCGGGGCAGCCCCTCTTGGCCATCGCCCTCGAGGGCCGGCAGGCGCGCTGCCTCCTCCTCGAGACCCTGAGCGAGATGGAGGGGGCCACGGCCGAGGAGTACGGCAAGCTCTGCACCGACCGGAAGCGCGCGACCGAGCGGCTCCAGACCGGCCTCGCGGCAGGTGCCCCTTCCCCGCCGAACCCGCCTCCGAAGAGCACCGTGGACCTCACCGACCTCGAGGGCTGCCCGTACTACGCGCGGCTGCTGAGCGCGGACCTCCCCCGGATCGCCGAGACCCTGGCCCAGGCGGCGCCGGACTCGGTGAGGTTCCGGGCCTTCGCCGTGACCGAGAACCTCTGTCCTTACGAGCTCGCGAAGCGGCTCGCCCGCACGGCCACGGTGGTGGTCGCGCCGTACGCCTTCTTCTTCCACCCCCGGATCCGCGAGTCCCTCCTCGGCTGGATGGGCGTCGGATCCGAGCAGCTCGATCTCGTCGTCGACGAGGCGCACAACCTGCCGGACTACCTTCGGGAGATCACCACCGTGCGGCTCACGGTGGAGGCGGTCCGGCGAGCGCGCGAGGAGGTGCGGGAGGGGGGGGACTTCCCGCTCCTCGGGGAAGGGGCGCGCCCCGGGGCCACCTTCGCGCACCGACCGGCTCTGGAGTTCCTCGAGCGCACCGAGACGGTCCTCCGTGAGGTGGTGGAGGAGAACGCCGGGGAGGAGGACGGGCTCCTTCCCCCGGGCGGGCTCGAGGACCGGCTCCTCTCCGAGGTCGGTGGGACGAGCCACGACCTGAACCGGATGCTCCTCACGCTGGCGGAATGGGGGGAGCGCCTCCGCGAGCGCCAGCGCCAGGCGCGCCGGCTGCCGAGGTCGTACGCGGCCTCGGTGGCGGAGACGCTCCTCGACTGGTCCTCCCGCGACCCCCCCGAGTTCGTGAAGGTCGCCCTCGCCGGGCCCCATCCCGGGGTCGAGGCCTTCGCCCTGGACGCGCGCCCACCGGCGGAACCGATGCTCTCAGCGCACCTCTCCGTGCACATGTCCGGGACCCTCGCCCCCCTGGAGGCGTACCGCGACGCCCTCGGACTTCCCGTGGAGAGCCGACGGCTGACCGTCCCCTCCCCCTTCCCCCCCAGCCACCGCGCTCTACGTTACGTCCCCGACGTCTCGAGCCGTTACGAGGAGCTCCAAGGGGACCCGGAGGCGCTCGGCCGGCTCTATCGGGCGCTGGTCCGGGTCGTGAAGGACCTGCCGGTCAAGACCGCGGTCTTCTTCCCGAGCTTCGCGCTGCTCGACCGTTTCCTCGCCCTAGGGCTCGCCTCCGAGCTCCCGCGAGGGGCGGTCATGGAGAGCCGCCGGATGCCCAGCGATGACCTCTGGAAGCTCGTGGAGGGGTTCAAGCGATCTCCGGGCGCGGGGGTCCTGCTCGGGGTCTGTGGGGGGCGCGTGGCCGAGGGGATCGACTTCCCGGACGAGGAGCTCGAGAGCGTCGTGCTCGTCGGGCTCCCGTTCCCTCGCCCCACCGCCCGCCGGGAGGCGCTCATCCGCTACCTGGACCATCTCACCGGGAAGGGCTGGGAGTACGGGATGCTCGCCCCGGCCCGCCGCTCCCTTCTGCAGGCGCTCGGCCGGATGATCCGAAGCGAGACCGACCGGGGGCTGGGAATCGTCCTCGACCGTCGCGCCGAGCTCTTCCGCGATGCCCTCCCCGGTCTCCGCCCCCTGGGAGAGGTCTCCCAGGAGGTCGTCGAGCTCTTCGGGCGGCGCCGTCCGAGACCCCGGCCGAACTGAGCGCTCCGAGGACTCAGACGGTCTTGGCGAACGCCAGGAGGAGCGGGCGCCGGGCCAGGACCTCTTCCGGGGAGAAATGCGCCGGGGTCCCTTCCACGCGCACCCCGAGGGCGCTCCCCCCGACCTCCTCCCCGAGCGCCTTGCCCTGCTCCACGGAGCCGTCCCAAGGGACTTCCACGATGCCCCCCGAGGTCTCGAGGACCTGTCGGGCCTCGGCGGCGGTCCCACATCGGTGGAGGACGCCCTCCACCGAGCGACCCGCTTCCGTACGGAGCGTGTCGTCGTGCTCGTCGAAGAGGCGCCTAAGCGCCGCGGGAAGGACGTCCCGCCCGACCAGGCTCCGTTCCCCCCGGTGGCGGCCCACGACGGTGACGTTGCGCCCCTTCATCTCCCGGGCCCCCACCTCGAGCCGCACCGGAACGCCGTGGGCCTCCCAGTGGTAGTACTTCCGGCCCGGCATGAGCTCCCGGTCGTCGAGCTCGACACGGAAGGAGCGGGAGAGCTCCGCCTGGAGCTCCCGGGCGTAGTCGGAGAGCCCGGGAGGCTCCTCCTTGCGGTGGATGGGGACGATGACGATCTGGACCGGGGCGATCTCGCTGGGGAGCCGGAGGCCCCGGGAGTCCCCGTGGAGGGCGATCGCGGTCCCCACGGAGCGCTCGGAGAGCCCGTAGCAGGTCTGCCAGACCGGCTGGCGGTTCCCCGCCTCGTCGGCGTAGCCGATGTCGTAGACGCCGGAGAAGCGCTTCCCCAGGGCGATCACCGAGCCGAGCTCCACCGCCTTCCCGTGGGGGAGGACGGTGATGACGTCGAAGTTGTACTCGGCGCCGGGGAAGGTGTCCCAGGACGGGGTGAGGAAGGTCCAGGAGGGGATGAGCAGCCGGGAGAAGATCTGCCGGTAGCTCTCGAGGGCGTTGTCGATCTGGGCGACCATGTCCTCCCGCGTCGCGTGGACGGTATGGGCCTCGTTGAACTTGGTGATCTCGCGGAGCCGGAGCATGGGGACGGTCATCTTGGTCTCCCAGCGGTAGACCGGGACAGTCTGGTAGACGCGCAGCGGAAGGTCGGCCTGCGACCGGATCCACAGCGCGAACATGGGGTACATGATCGTCTCGCTGGTGGGACGGACGACCAGGTCCTCGCCGAGCGGGTCGTCGCCGTATTTGGTCACCCGGAGGGACTCGGTCTGCATCCCCTTGAGGAAGTCGGACTCCCGACCGAACTGGCTCGCCGGGGAGAGGAGCGGGAAGCAGACCTCCTCGCATCCGGAGGATTGGAGGACCTCGTCCACGATGCCGAGGAAGAGCTTGAGGGACCGGTAGCCGAAGGGGCGCCAGACGTAGCAGCCCTTGAGCGGATAGCGGTCGTCGAGGAAGCGCGTGTACTCGAGGACCGTCTTGTACCAGTTGGTGAAGTCCCCCTTGTCGGGCACCAGCTGCTGGGGCGCGGCCTGGGAGAGGTCGGGCGAAGGGCCAGGGGAGGGGGGAGGAGCCGCCATGGAGTTCCGGGAGTGAGGAAGGCGGCCGTCCGTCCGTAAAGAGTTTATCCACCCCGATTCCGGGAAGGACCGGAAGGGAGGGAGGGGGACTCCCGTTTCCGTCCCAGCAACGGAAGCGAGCAACGGAAGGGGTGAACCTCTTCCGGCCGCTCCAGTCCTGGGGCCTGACTCACCCGGAGGGGCAGGGGAGGTAGCTGAACGAGAGGAACCCCTCCGTATCGTTCCCCGCCAGGGAATCGATCTGCCAGATCCCCGCGTACCCGGGGAAGGTGTACGAAAGCGTCGGGCTGGTGGGAACGTTGTTCTGCCAGGACATCTCCCCCAGGACTGTCCGGTTCTGGCCCTGATAGGGGAAAGGGACGCCGATGGGTATCCTCGCCTGGCCGGCATAGGAGAGGGTGGTCCCGGGAGTGCTGCAGTCGTCCACGGTGGCATAGTTCGAATCGTGGAAGGAGACGTAGACCTGCACGAATCCCGTGACGCCGGGATACCCCGACGAGCCACTCGCCGGGAGGATGGGCTCTGTCGCCTCCCCGATGTCGGAGGTGTTCTGGGGGACGCTCAGGAGATAATTCGTCTGCCCGGACTGGAGGATTCCCACGGCGGCCGCGATGAAGGGCGAGCTGCAGGGTTGAGTCGGCCCTGCCGACCGAGTGGTCACGTTGCGCACGGCGTACACGGTCCAGTTCGCCGGTGTGTAAGGCAGCGAGTTGGGGTAGAACCGACCGTACATGTTCCCGGTCGTTTCCCCCTCCCCGCCGGCGAGGGGAGGAGGAGAGGCATGGGTCGTCATCTGAAGGCCACCGGATCCGAAGGTATAGTTGGGACCTAAAGACAAGGCGAGGTAGGTCGAGGCCGTTCCATTGTAGGGGGCGTTGACCACCAGCACGGGGGTCAGCAACCGCTCGGTGGCAATCGGGCCACCTAGGGCACAGCTCTCGTGAGAGGCAGGCTCTCGATTCGTCAGATAGTACGTCAGTCCCAGACCCGCCAGGACCACCACGGCGGCCACGCCCACGGCCAGGTACGGATGGTAACGAGGCCTGCGCTGGGACCCTCCTTTCGAGGGCGGAACTCCCGGGATTGTCCCCTCCCCAATCCCGCTGGGCGAGAGACCTCGCTCCACTTCCGTATTTCCCTCCTGGATTCCCTCTCAACTCATCCGGACGGGCAGGGGAGGTAGTTGAACGAGAGGAACCCCAGTGAATCGTTCCCCGCCAGGGAATCGATCTGCCAGATCCCGGGGTAGCCGGTAAAGCCGTAGGAGAGCGTGGGCTCGTTCGGCCGGTCGCTCTGCCTGAGCAGCTGCCCGAGCTCCGACCGGTCCTGCCCCTGGTAGACGAAGGGGATCCGCAGCGGAATCGCCGCCGGACCGGAGAACGAGAGAGTGGGGCCGGGTGTGGTCATGGGTCCCAGGGGAAGCCAAACCTCCAAGCATTTCAGGGATTTATTTCTTTGATCTAGCTCAAAGGAGGAGAACATGGCTGGAACTTGCAACGAAAGAGCCTGAACGGTGGCTCCTAGCTCAGGAGTAGAGACCCGGCGCCGGCTCGCCCCTATCCTCTTCCTTCCCCCCGGTGGTTGAGTCACCTCGCCGCCCCCTTGCCAGACCTTTCCATGCCCTCTGGGACGCAGACGCTTAATCTCCTCCGAGGAATGGGAAGACCGTGATCATCAGCCGGACCCCGCTCAGGGTCTCCTTCGCGGGGGGGGGCACCGACCTCGCCTCCTACTACCGGAGCCACGGCGGCGGGGAGGTGGTCTCCGCCGCCCTCGACCGGTACGTGTACGTCCTCGTCAACGAGAAGTTCGACCGGGACATCCGGGTGAGCTACTCGAAGACGGCCGAGTACGTCCAGCACGTCGACCAGGTCAGCCACCCCATGGTCCGGGAGGCCATGCGCGCCACGGGGGTCACCGAGGCCGTCGAGATCGTCACCGTCTCCGACATCCCCGCGGAGGGGACCGGCATCGGGTCCTCCAGCTCCTTCGCCGTGGGGATCCTCAACGCCCTCTGGGCCTTCCAGGGGAAGCTCCAGGGACCCCGGGAGCTCGCGGAGGAGGCCTGCCACATCGAGATCGACCAGCTCCATGAGCCGGCGGGCAAACAGGACCAGTACGCGGCCGCCTACGGCGGGCTGCGCCACTACACCTTCCTCCCCGACGACCACGTCTCCGTGGAGCCGCTGCCCCTCTCCCGGGCCGAGCTCGAGCGCTTCGAGTCCTACCTCACCCTCTACTACACCGGGACCACCCGGCGGGCGGGAACGATCCTGGAGGAGCAGAACCGTCGCCACCAGGAGAACGCCCCGGCTCTGGGGGAGCTCCGCCAGCTGGCGACGCGCACACGCGAGGCGATCCTCCGGGGCGACTACGAGGGGATGGGGCGCCTCCTCCACGAGGGCTGGCAGTTGAAGAAGACCCTCTCCACCGGCATCTCCAACCCGCTCATCGAGGGGATGTACGAGAAGGCCCGCGCGGCCGGCGCGCTCGGCGGCAAGGTCACGGGGGCGGGCGGAGGGGGGTTCCTCCTCATCGCCGCCCCCCCGGAAAAGAGCCCTCAAGTAGCCGAGGCCCTCTCCCAGTTCCGTAGGGTTCCCGTGAAGGTCTCCCCCGAAGGCTCGCGCATCGTCTTCGTGGGGCGCTGAGCGGGAGGAGGACCGATGGGCAAGAGCGTCGAGGAGTACGTCCGCGGATACGTCCAGCAGACCGTCGCCCATGTGAGCGCGCCCTACTTGGCCGAGGAGCTCTCCCGGATCGTCGAGGTCTTCGCCCGGGCCCGTGCCGAGGGCCGGACGATCTTCTTCTTCGGCAACGGCGGGAGCGCCTCCACCGGCAGCCACATGGCCAACGACATCGCCAAGTCCACCATCGTGGGGGAGAACCCCCGCTTCCGCTGCCTGTCGCTCTCCGACCCGGTCCCCACCCTCCTCGCGTGGGCGAACGACCTGAGCTACTCCGAGGTGTACGCCGAGCAGCTCAAGAACCTCGGCCGCCCCGGCGACGTGGCGGTGGGGATCTCCGGGAGCGGCAACTCCCCGAACATCCTCCGGGGCCTCGAGGAGGCCCGACGGCTCGGGATGGTCACGGTCGGCCTCATCGGACGCGGCGGGGGCCGCCAGAAGGGGCTCTGCGACGTCTCGCTCATCGTCCCCTCGGACAACATGCAGCACATCGAGGACGTCCACCTCGTCGTCTGCCACCTGCTGACCTCCTACTTCCGCGACGAGCGGCCGAAGTAGCGCGGAGCGACCCTCCCCGGGGGACCGAGTGGCGGAGAAGGTCGAGGACTACATGGTGCTCCACGTGGAGCACATCACCCAGGAGGCCACCGTCGGGGACGCCATCCGGCAGCTCACCGTGAGCCGCCACCACGGGCTGCCCGTGGTGGACCCAGAGGGCAAGCTCATCGGCTTCGTCTCCGCCAAGGAGCTCCTCCGCAACGCCGAGCACCGCGAGCGGCGCATCGCGTCGATCATCCGGCCCGGGACGTACACGGCGACCCCGCAGATGAGCCTCGACGACGCCGCCCGGATGCTCTTCCGCTACGGCCTGAGGGACCTCCCCGTGGTCGATGCCGAGGGCCGGCTGGTGGGGATCGTGAGCAACCTCGATGTGGTGCGCAGCCATTTCGAACGCGCGAGCCCGGTGAAGGCCGAGAGCCTCATGCGGCTGCTGAGCGAACGCTACGGGCTCACCTTCACCCTGCGCCGGGCGGTCATCCCCCTGGACCGGATGCACCCCACACAGTGGAAGGTCTACCAGGACGAGCTCGAGGGGCGCCGCTACGAGCTCGAGCGGGGCTTCGCGGAGCCCCTCCTGGCCATCCAGAAGGGCTCGGACTACCTGCTCATCGACGGGCACCACCGGGCCCTGGCGGCGCGGGAGATGGGGCTCCGCCAGCTCGCCGCCTTCGTCCTCGTCTGCGACCGCCCGGAGGACTTCCAGAGGATCGAGATCGGACTGGAGCGGCTCCAGCGCGAGCACCACCTCCTCCACCTGAGCGACATCGAGGTGGACCGCTCGGGCCACCATCCGCTCATCGAGGTGACCACGCAGCTCATCCGCCGGTTTGAGGGGGAGGAGGCGCCCCGGGTCCTCCCGCGTCACAACGCCCCCCGCCCGGAAGAGGGGGCCCCGGGGAACGCGTGAGCGCCCCGGTTCGTACCGCAGGGATATGTACCGCTCTCCCGTGGGCCGCTCGATGAGACGAGAGAGGGGACCTCCCCGGACGCGCCGCCCCCACCGCGGGAGCGCCTCGCTGGTCGTGCTCGCCTCGCTGGTCCTCTCCCTCTTCGCCGTCCCCTTCCTCGTCCACGTCAGCGATGTCACCACCGCCGACTCCGTCGGCTACGCCCACCTGGTCCCGGGCACCCCGGGCCCCTCGGTGCAGAACTTCACCGTCAACGTGACGGACAACGGTTACCAGCCCTCCGTCCTCAACGCCTCGCTGAACGCGAGCCTGCACATCCACGTCGTCAACGTCGGGACGGTCGAGCACACCTTCACCGTCGACGCCCAGCCCAACGTCCCCATCCCGCAGAACATCACCCCCGCCGAGCTCCTCGCCAAGTTCGCCCCCTCGAACGCCTCCCTGGTGAACCTGTCCCTCGCCCCTGGGGCGGGGGGATGGTTCAACCACACTTTCACCGCCCTCTCCGACCCCTCCGGCGACAGCTACGAGTACCTCTCCCTGGCCTCGGGGGGCTATCAGTTCAAGGCGGGCCTGTACGGCTTCCTCAACGTGGCCTCGGCGGCGGGCGGCCCGCACCAGGTGGTCTTCCTGAACGCCACGGGATCGATCTCCTTCGTCCCCTCGGTCATCGTGGCGCCCACCGTCGGGCTCCCCATCGTCTTCGAGGTGGGGATCCAGGGATCCCTCTCGCACACCTTCACGCTGGACTCCATCCCGAACGACACGGGCCTGTCCAACTCGTTCAGCAACAGCCAGCTCCTGGCCTACTTCGTCTCGCACCCACCCCTGGTGAACGACCCCCTCTCCCCCAACACGGCGGGGGTCGTCACGCCCCCGATCACCATGCCGGCGGCCCATGGGATCTACGAGTACGTCTGCACCGTCCCGGGTCACTTCCCGCAGATGCAGGGTCACGTCTACGTCGGGGTGACCCCGCAGCCCCCCAACAACGTGCCGGTCATCAGCCAGACCGTGCAAGTGGGACTCTTCGCGGTCGCGGGCGTCGTCCTGGGAGGGGCCGGGATCTTCGTCTGGGTGGGCATGAGCGAGAAGAACTCCACCCGGGGCCGCCGGGAGGAGCAGCCCCCGGCTCCCCCCCGGCGAGAGGGCTGAGCGGTCCCCCCGGGGCTCGCCGGGGCCCTTTCCCACCCTCCCCACCCCCCACGGTCGTAGTCCCCCGATGCCGGCTCTAGCTGCGGGCCTCGCGACGGAGCGGAGCCTCGCCCAGAACCTCCGAGGGGGTGCTGGCCAAGCAGGCCAACTTAGTCGAGGTCCGGCCGGAAGGCTTGTCGCGCTTCCTCGGCCAGGGTCCTCAACCAGGGCTCTCCGGGCGGGTCGCGAGGGTGGGAGAGGAGGAGAAGGTGGCCGAACCCGCTGGGGACCCGGAGGGCGTGGACGTCCCCCCAGCGCAGGTCCCGGAGAGGGGTGGGCTCCGGATCCTTCCCGATGCGGTCGCTCCCTTCCGGTACGGCGAGCAGATAGAGCGTCCCCCGCCGTGGCCCCCCCGTACCGGTGTCGTCCGTGGCCAGCTCGACCTTCCACCCGACAACCCCTGCCGCCAGATCGAGCATCGGCACGGGCACGACCGGTCCCAGGGAGAGGTCCGTCGCGCCTTCGGTCTTGAGGTGCTGAAGCGCCTCCTCGAAGGCCTCGGCAACGTGCTCGAGCCCGGAGCTTTCTGCCCGGGGAGAGGGACGGAGGGACGCCGCGCGTTGGGCGGGAGCGCGGCGTCGGGGAGAGGCACCCCCGGAGGAGCGTCGCCGCTTCGCCGGGGCTTTCCGGGGGGTTCCCCGACGCGCCATCCCGGATCCCGTCCTCCGGAGTCTCACACCGACATGGGGCGGAGGAGCGAGGAGGCGGGGGTGACGATGATCCAGGCGCGCATGTCGTAGTGGCCCGCCCCGCAGAACTCCGTGCATTGGGCGAGGAAGCGCGTGCCGACCGCCGTGCCGCTGGGGATGGTGAACCAGTAGTGGTTGATCCGGCCCGGGATGGCGTCGATGCGGACGCCGAGCTGGGGGATGTTAAAGGAATGGACCACGTCGGCCGAGGAGACATTGATCCAGACGATGGCGTTCTGCGGCACCCAGAGGGTCCCGTTCGAGAAGTCCTGGCCCGTGCCGTTCGACAACTGGCTGCCGTACGGGTCGGTGTACTGGAACTCCCAGTACCACTGGTGCCCGGTCACATCGACGTTGAGGTTGGGGTCCGCCCCGAAGGCCGTGGGGCCGGTGTCGAGGTTGAAGAGCAGGGTCGTGGACAACCCGGCGACGATCATCACGAGGATGATGGGGATGATCGTCCAGGTCCACTCGATCCGCCTCCAGTGCCTCGCCTCCTCGACGCGGCTCCGGCGTGGGGGGGGCTCGGTGCTCACGGCATCTCCGGAGGGGCGCGCGGCCGGTTCGAAGGTCTTGCGACGTTCTTGAGGTGGGCGGGGACCTCCCGAACGTGGAAACGGGCGAGGCCGTAGACGAGCAGGCCGACGTAGATGAGGCCCACGGCGAGCGCCAGGAGGAAGAGCGTGATGAGCAGCCAGTAGGTGAGCTGCCACGGGGTCGCGAGCGCGCTGAGGGCGCTCGGGAGACCCGAGAGCGTCACGGCCGAGCCCAAGCTCATCGGAAGCCCGACACCGGGTCGGGGTTCTTAACCCCAACGTTCGTACGCGCCCGGAGCCCCTCGCCCCTTCCAGTTCGTACGCAACTCCCTTATGCGCGAGGACGTAGCCGGTCCCGCGAGCCGGGGAGCGGGTAAGGATGGGAAATCTTCGCGTGGCGGCGATCCTCTTCAGCGTAGCCGTGGTCTTCTCCGCCTTCGGGGCAGCGGCCCAGATGGGCCCGACCGGGCCCAACGGCGCGCTCGTCCACCCGGCGGTGCACGACGGGGTGAGCTACGTCAACATCACCACCACCAACTCGTTCACCTTCGTTCCCAACACCATCGAGGTGAACAGCCGGACCGTGGACTTCATCATCTCCAACCCGGGCGGCGATGTGGGCCACACCTTCACCCTCTCGAGCCTCGTGAACCAGACCGCCCCGCCGCCGTCGGACACGAACTGGCCGAGCTACTTCGTCTGGCCGAACCTGTACGCCGACCGGACGGTCAACGAGAGCGCGGTGGTCTACGTCAACGTGACCTTCAGCGCCGTGGGCGCCTACCAGTTCATCTGCCGACCGCACTATCCGCTGGGGATGCAGGGGGAGATCTACGTCGATGAGTCGATCGCCCCCTCCGCCCAGGCGCCACTCTTCAGCCCCTTCTGGTACGTCGTCATCGCCGTGGTCGTCCTCGCCTTCCTGGCCACCGTGCTCGGGGTCGTCTATGGCAAGAAGGGCTCGGGCGGGAACGAGCCTCACACCTCCGAGCACGTCCCGATCACGAGCCGGGTCGAGTACTACAACGACTCCCGTCCCGAGGACCTCAACGTGTCGCAGCGGCCCGAAGAGCCCCCCGAGGACGATGAGGGGCCGGACCCGGAGTAGACGTTCCGGGCCCGGGCGCATCGGCTAGTTCGTACCTGTTCGTACGCCGGAACGCTCCGGCGCAGGCCCCAGCGCCCCCTCCATCCCCCACCCCCTCGAGAGGGGAACGAGCGAGAAGCCCGGGAGGCCGGTGCCCGGGGGCTTTTATAAGCCTCGGGGGTGGGAGGCCTTCGAGGGACGGGGAGGATGCCGGCGGGAGGGCCCGCGCGCGAGCGGCGCGTGATCAAAGCCGGCCACTCCTCCGTCGCGGTCACCCTCCCGAAGCCCTGGGCCAAGGCACTTCACCTCCGGCCCGGTGACTCCGTGGTCTTCGATCAGAGCGACGACGGCTCGCTCTTCCTCCGACCCTCCGAAGGGCACTCGGGGGAGCGGGGACTTCCGCCGTTCCAGGTGGAGGCCGCCCACTTCGAGTCCCCCGGGGAGCTCGAGTTCCTCGTCTCGGGGGCCTACCGCGCGGGGCACGACTCCATCGAGATCCTCTCCGACGTCCCGCTCACCCCGGAGGCCGTGGAGGAGGTCCAGGCGACCGCTCGCCGGCTTCTCGGCGTGAGCGTCGTGGCGCAGGAGCCCAACCGCCTCCTCGTCCAGAGCTGCCTCGACCCCTCGAAGTATGCCCTGGCGCACATGATCCAGCGGATGCGGATGATCCTCGCCGCGCTCGCGGACGAGCTGGCCCGCGCGCTCGACCCCCCGCACTCCGTCCGCCCGCTGCGCCTCTCCAACCTGTCCGAGGAGCTCGAGAAGACCCACGCCTTCCTCGTCCGGCAGCTCCAGCTGGCGAGCCGGGACTGGAGCCTGGCCCGGCACATCGGAAGCCCGGATCCCCGCGAGCTGCTCTCCTGGAGGGTGGTCGTCCAGTCCCTCGACGAGGCGGGTCGCCTCCTCCTCGAGCGCCGCCGCCCCCGCCACCTTCCCCCCTCCGTGGCGAGCGTCCTCTCCGAGAGCTTCGCGGCGTACAAGGTGGCGCTCGAGACGGTGGTGGACGCCCTCGTCCATCCGTCCCTCACCCGCGCGTGCGAGGCCCGCGAGCGGGTGAAGGAGCTCTTCGGGAAGCTCGATGGGGTCCGCGACTCGCGCCACCGGGGACAACGCCGCCCTGCGCTCCCTCCCGCGGCCTCGTGCCTGCGCCAGAGCGCGCTGAAACTCCGGGGCCTGGTCGACGTGGCGATGGACCGGGCCGTGACGAGCGGTGCCGGGGAGGGCCACGCGACCCCGTCCCCCTGACCCCTTCCAAAAGTACTTACAGTCCTTACAGGGACGAACGAACCGTACGAACGGAATAAGTGACGGGGCCGTGGTGGCCCGGGGGGACCCCATGTTCGACAGCATCGACGACTGGATCATCATCGCCGTGGTCTTTGCCATCCTCTTCTGGGGATCGGCCAAGATCCCGCAGCTCGCGCACAGCCTGGGACGGGCCGTCGGCGAGTTCAAGAAGGGAAAGGCCGAGAGCGAAGCCGAACTCGCCCAGAGCCAGACGAACGCCCGCATGGGCCACGACCAGGCCCAGCTGCGCTGAGCTCGGTCTCCCTCCCATCTCCCTCGAGGAATGAGCCCGAGCCCGGACCGGCGGAGCCCCCGCCCCGACCCCCCTTCCGACCCCGCGCGTCGGGAGGACCTCTCGCTCCTCGGCGGCGGGGCCGTGGCCGCGTTCGGGATGGCCCTCCCCCGGAACCTCCGCAACGTCCTGTCGCTCGGAGTTCAGGCCCCCCCCGTGCCCCCGACGGAGGAGTTCGCTCCCGCCCCCTCCGGGGCCGACCGGACGGTCCTGCTCGACGCGCGCTGGAGCCTCCTCGCGGAGGGACGAGGAATGACGCTCCGGGAGTTCCGCACCCGGTTGCGCGAGGGGCCGATGAGCTTCTGGTGGATGGGCTCACAGGAGGGCCCCGGGCTCTTCTCGACCTCTACCGCCCTCACCCCGGGCGAAGCCCGGCTCGACGAGACGCGGAGGCTGCGCGCCGCCAGCACCCTCTGCCCGGTGGACGGGGCCTCCCTCCGCTACCTCCCCCGCGACGACCGCTGGTACTGCCCGAGCTGCTCGAGCGAGTTCGCGGGCCGTGACGGGCGGGTCCTCTGCGGTCCGGCGGCCAAGCCGCTGCTCACGTTCTTCCTCGGCTCGCGCGAGGACGAAGCCCCCGTGATCCTCCGGCCGCCCGGGGCCCGCACTCCGCCATGAGCGAGCTGGGAAAGCTGCTGAGCGTCCTGGACGAGCTTAGGCACCGACTGATCCGGATCTTCTGGGTCCTCATCCCGATCTTCGGTTTCCTCATTGGATTCAAGATCGCCCTGCTGCGTGTCGCCGGGCTGCCGTTCGAGCTCCCGTACCCTTACCCGAGCCCCTTCTACAACGTCACCGCCCAGGTCTTCGTCTGGATGGTCCACGACATGCTGCCGCCGGGCGTGACGCTGCTCAACCTCGGCGTGGGCGACTCCGTGGTCGCCCAGATGGAGATCGGCCTTCTGCTGACCCTCGTCGTCGGGATGCCCTGGATCATCCACGAGGTGGGGGCCTTCCTGGTGCCGGCGCTACGCCACAACGAGCGCGCCCTGATCCGGACGGTCGCGATCCCGGCCTCGGCGCTCTTCGTCGTGGGCTTCCTCCTCGCCCTTTTCTGGCTCACCCCGTTCACATTCCTTCTGCTCTTCCGGTACGTCTCGGCACTGAGCCTCGCCCCGGTCCTGAGCGTGGGGAGCTTCCTCGCCTTCGCCCTGCTCTACACCATCGCCTTCGGGATCGTCTTCGAGCTGCCCGTCTTCATCTACACCCTCACGCGCCTCGGGCTGGTCCCGGGCAACTTCTGGCGCAAGCACTGGCGCGGGGCCGTGATCGGATGCCTCGTCTTCGGCATGCTCATCACCCCGGATAACTCCGGGATCACGATGCTCCTCATCGCCTTCCCGATGATGGGGCTCTACGTCGGCGGTATGGCCGCCGCCGAGCGCCACGCCCGCCGAAAGACGCAGCTCTCGGCCGGCAGGGTTATGGGAGGTGCGGCCTAGCGGCCCCGGGAATGAGCCTGTTCTCCGACGTGGACTGGACCATCCTCCTCCTCGCCGGTGGCCTCCTCCTCCTCGGGGGGAACAACAAGGAGCTCTTCCGTACCGCCGGCCGCCTCTACGGGAAGGTGATGCGGCTGCGCGATGAGTTCCTCCACGAACTGCGTTCGAGCACCTTCGACGGGGTGGTCCCGGCCCCCCCCACCTCCCATAGTCCTTCCGTGGGCTCGTACCCGCCCGTCTCCACCACCCTCCCGACGATGACCGGGCCGGTCGTTCCGGCCGCCCCCGGGGTCTGGTCCGTGGGTGAGGTTCATAGGGTCGAACCACTCCCGGCAGACGAACCGATGGAGGACGGGTCATGAACTCCCCTCATGCCCGGGGCTTGGCTCTCCTGCTCCTGGCCTCGCTGGCGCTCACCGTCGTGGCCGTCCTTCCCTCGGGCAGTGGGAGCGCGGCGGCCGTTCCCGTCGCCCCGGCGGCCCAGGGAGTCCCCCTGAACGGGAGCTCCGGACCCTCCAACGCCTTCCCCACCACCATCAGCTGCCCGCTCCCACCGGTGAGCGTGGGCGGGATGTCCTTCAACTGCATCCAGGTCCTCGACCTGACAACGGGCGTGCTGGTCCTGTTCGGGGTCACCATCATCCTCTACATCTACAAGGACGCCGACCGGGCCGAGCTCCCCGGCGACGCCGAGGAGGTGGCCGTGACGGGGGAGGAGGAGCTGGAGCGGCGCCTCGAGAAGGTCCGGGAAGAGGAGGAGGGAAGCGAACGACGATGAGGGGAGGGAGCGGTTACTTCACCGAAGAGTCCTACGATCAGCGACTGGCGAACTTCCTCAGCCTCTTCGACAACACCCCGGCCGGTGTCGTCCGGAAGGTCGCCCCGGCGGACCTCAACAACCCGAAGACCCGGGAGCAGGTGGATGAGGCCAAGCGCAACATCCTCAAGATCATGGCCATCGGCGGCCTCGCCGCGGTGGCCGGGGGGGGGGCCGTTGCCGGCGCCCTGCAGTACGCCCAGCCTCCGCTCTCGGGGCTGGCCACCTACCCCACCGTCCAGCTCTTCTACTCCGACGGGACCCCCGTCACGCTCGATAACATCGACAGTCACATCAGCCCCACTTCGGTTGAGCTCACGCTGTTCAACTACCCGCTCACCAACGAGCCGAACTTCCTGCTGAACCTCCCGGCGGCGGCCCCCAACGGACTCGGCCCCAACAAGACCGTGGTCTCGTACAGTGCCATCTGCCAGCACCTGGGATGCGTCCCCCCGTTCATCTCCTACTACCCCGCCGGACACTGCGGGAACTTCAACGGGGGTCAGGCGATCATCCATTGCATCTGCCACGGCTCCACGTACGACCCTTTCGTCTCCCAGACGGACGAAGGGGGCGGGGCCGCCATCCTCACCGGGCCCACCGTCCTCCCCATCCCCCAGACGCTCCTCAAGACCGACGCCAACGGCAATCTCTACGCCTACGGCTCCATCGGACCGCCCGTCAAGGGGCACTTCACCACCCTGACCGGGGGAACCGGGGTGGGCGGACAGGTGAGCTCTTCGAACGTGACGCCGACGAACCAGCAGTGCCCGGCCTGAGGGAGAGATCGGAGTGGCGAACGAACCGAGCGGACCGGTCCCGCCCCCGCCCGCGGGCCCCGGGCCTTGGCGCTCGCCGCTCAACCGTTCGCTCGACACGGTCTGGAAGTTCATCGAGAACCGCGCGGGGATCAAGACCTGGGCGCTGAGGGGCCAGCCCGCCTTCACGTTCAATCCCTCCTACTGGACCGGCGCCTTCGTGGCCACCGCGTTCCTCGTCCAGGTGCTCACCGGGCTCCTGCTGCTGCTCTACTACGTCCCCTCCGCCTCCCCCGCTGTCGCCGGGGCGCCCCCCCAGGCCTGGGCCTCCACGAACTACATCATCACCAGCGTCCCCATGGGCTGGCTGCTGCTGAGCTCGCACCTCTACGGGGCGTACGCCACGATCTTCCTGGCCTTCGTCCACTTCTTCCGCGGCTTCTACACGGGCGTCTACAAGCCTCCCCGAGAGCTGTCCTGGATGGTCGGGACCCTGCTCCTCGTGGCCATGCTCGGGATGGGGTTCACCGGCTACCTCCTTCCGTACACCGCCCTCGCGGTGGGGGCCACCAACGTCGGCATCTCCCTCACCCTTTCCGTGCCCACGTTAGGGCCCTTCGCTGCGCGATTGCTCATCTCCGACGGAACGCACCAAGGCCTGCTCAGCCGGATGTTCGCCCTCCACGTGGTGGTCATCCCTCTCGCCCTCGCCGGGCTGCTCTACGCCCACCTTTCGCTCTTCGAGAGCCACGGGATCGCGCCCAAGGCGACGAGCGACCCCCGCGCCAAGAACACCTTCACCGAGGAGGATGACAAGAAGGTCGGCCGGTTCTTCCCCAAGGTCTTCCTCTACATGACGAAATGGGGGCTCCTCTACGTGGGGATGCTCCTGCTCATCGCGGCGGCGTGGCCCTGGCAGCTCCCCGTCTACTTCGGCTCCACCACCGGGGCGGCCTCCCCCGAACCGGACTGGTACTTCCTCTGGCTGTACAAGCTCGCCGACTTCCAGTACGTGACCCCGGCGGTCGCGGTGGGGGTCGTCACGGCCCTCGTCGTCTTCGTCCTCTTCCTCCCGTGGATCGTCCAGATCCTCCCCTGGCTCGACGGGGGGAAGCGACGCCATCCGCGGGACCGGCCGGCGATGGTCTTCCTGGCGAACTTCCTGGTTTCGTTCTTCATCCTCATGACCATCTGGGGGGGGATCATGCCGGGCGTGCAGATCCCCGCCACCATCTACGGGACCTACATCGCGATCCTGGTGGCCGCCAATGCGGTCCCCCTGCTCATCCTCTACCCGCTCTACAAGTCCAACTATCGGCGGCGCTTGCTCGAGCGCGAGCTTGAGCGCAAGAGCGCGGCCCCCGCCGAGGGGCTCGTCCGCGCCCCCACCCCCCTCCCGTCAGCGCCCCGCCCGACCGCCGCCCCCGCCAACCAGGAGGCCGCCCCTCGTGCCTGAGGATCCGTCCGTCGCCTCTCCTCCGGTCCGGACGGGCCTGCTCTGGGTCATCCTGACCCTGCTCGCCCTTGCGGGGATCGCCTGCGGGATCCTCGGCTACAGCTCCTTCGCGAGCGCGCTCGGGGGACAGGCCGTCCTCCTCATGA
>JAKATE010000176.1 GCA_021828085.1 Thermoplasmata archaeon
CCGGGAGAACGACCAGGAGGTGGTCTACCGGCTCGACCGGCTCGGCATCCCCCTGCTCGAGATCGCCACCGCTCCGGACCTTACGACCGGGGAGGAGGCCCGGGAGGCCGCCGAGACCATCGGGGCCCTCCTGCGGGCCACCCGGCGCGTGCGCCGGGGGATCGGAAGCGTCCGCGAGGATCTCAACGTCTCCATCGACGGAGGGGCCCGGGTGGAGATCAAGGGCGTCCAGGAGCTCCGCTGGCTCGCCCGGTACGTCGAGAACGAGGCCGAGCGCCAGGCGAAGCTGCTGAAAGTCCGCGACGTCCTCCGGGAACGCGGAGCGCAGCCCCCGACCGGCGCGGTCGTGGACGTGGCCGGGGCCTTCCGCTCGACCGCCAACCGGAACCTCTCCGAGTCCCTCCGCCAGGGCGGGTCCGCCATGGCGCTCGCCCTCCCTCGCTTCGGCGGGCTTCTCGGGACCTCCGCCGAGGGCCCCGAACGTCTTGGCCGGGAGCTCGCCGACTACGCCCGGGCCGAAGGGCTCGGGGGCATCCTCCACTCCGACGAGCTCCCCGGTTATGGGATCACCCCGTCCGAGGTCGAGGAGGTCCGTCGCCTGCTCTCTCTCACGTCCCCTCAGGATGCCTTCGTGGTCGTGGCCCACCGAGAACGGACGCTCGCGCTCCGGGCGATCGAATCCGTTCGGTCCCGGGCCTCCCAGGCGCTTGTGGGCATTCCGGAGGAGACCCGCGACCCCCTTCCCGAGGGACGGACGCGCTACAGCCGGCCGCTCCCCGGGCGTCACCGGATGTACCCCGAGACGGACCTCCCACCGATCCGGATCTCCCCCGCGATGCTCGAGACCGTGGCCGCCCATCTTCCCGAGCGGCCCGAGGAGACGCGGCGCCGGCTCGAGGAGCGGGCCGGGCTCGGCGCTGAGCTCGCCGACCAGCTGGTGCGCCAGGGAGAGGTGGCGGTCTTCGATGGTCTGGTGGACGAGGGGGTCCCACCCTCGTTGGCGGCCCGCACGCTGACCCAGGATCTCCCTCCCCTCGAAGAGAGGAGGGGGAGACCCATCGCCGGAACGGACGCCGAACGGGTCCAGTTCCTGAGCCCCCTGCTCCGGGCCGTCGTGGCCGGGAGGCTCGCGAAGGAGGGGGTCCCCCCGGTCCTCGAGAGGATGGCACTGCAGGGGGAGGAGCTCGACTCCGCCCTCGAGCACTCCGGTCTGGGCTCCCCCTCCGGCCCCTCCCTGGAGGCCCAGGTCGAGGAGGTCCTGCGCGAGCAGGAGCAGCTCTGGAGGTCCCGGGGGATGAACGCTTTCCAGCCGCTGATGGGACATCTGATGCGCCGTCTCCGCGGCCGGGTGGACGGCGAGGTCGCGGCCCAGGCGCTCCGTGCGGCCCTGGAGCGACGTCTGGGGAGCTCGCCCGGAGCTCCTCTCTCCCCGTGACGCCCGGGGCTCGGCCCCCGGCGTCCTCCCGCCCGCTCAAGGCCGTCGTCACCGACATCGACGGAACCCTGACCGACCCCGACCGGCGCCTCGACCTCACCGTCTGCGCCGCTCTCCGGGAGCTCTCCGACCGGGGCGTGCCGGTCATCCTGGCCACCGGCAACGTACTCCCGTTCGCCCTCGCCCTCCAGCGGTTCCTGGGCCTGAGGGGCCCGCTGGTGGCCGAGAACGGCGGCCTGGTCCTCCACGAGGGCGGCCGCGTCGAGCGCCTCTCCCGCCGCTCGGTGAGCCTCCGGGCCTTCCGTCACGCACGCCGTCGGCTACCGCTCCAGCTCCTCTTCACGGACCGCTGGCGGGAAGCGGAGGTGGCCCTCGAACCGAACGTGGGCGTCCGGAAGCTCGCTCAAGAGGTCCGCGGCCTCGGCGTCCGTGTGGAATCGACGGGCTTCGCGCTCCATCTGATGGAGGAGGGGGCGGGAAAGCTCCCCGCGCTCGAGCGCGCCCTCGAGCCGCTGGGCTTGAAGGTCTCCGACTGCCTCGTCGCCGGGGACGGCGACAACGACGTGGGGATGCTCCGGGCGGCGGGAGCGGCCGTGAGCTTCCGCGATGGCTCCGCCCGTGCTCGTCGGGCGGCCGACTTCCTCCCGACGCGCACCGGGGGGGCCGGTCTCCTCGAAGCCTTAAAACACTACGGCCTCCTCCCCGGGGATGAGCCCAGGGGTTTCCTTGCCGTCGCATCTGGTCGGCAGCTGCGAGCATTGCGGCCAACCGGCCCACCTCCGCTGCACCGTCTGCGGAAGGACGATCTGCCGCGCCTGCCTCGACGAGGAAGAGCGCGTCTGCGTCGAGTGCACCACCCTCGCCAAACGTAGGGAAGGGGCACCCACCGGTCACCCGCCCTCCCGGAAGGCGCGCCATCCCCATCCGCCCCACCCCCAGCTCCGGGAAGGCTGAGGGCCATCTGCTCCTTCGGGAGCCTTCCCTCCCGACGGGAGCTCCGTGACTACGGCTGCTCGGGGTCGGGGGGATAGTGCCCCTCGGTGTCGAAGAGGTAGAGCTTCCCCCGCGGCGTCGTCCAACCCAGGTAGATCATCCCCGACCCGACCAGGGTCGCGAGCACCCCGATGCCCGCCGCTACCGTGGCGTAGGCGCTCCACCCGGGGTAGACCCGGAAGAAGTACAGGTCGAAGCCCGAGACGGGGGCGAGGGCGTGGAGGAGGAGGTTGAGGAGGATCGCCCCGCCGAGACCCGCCAGGAGGAGCACCGACCCGGCCACGAAATAGCCCGCGCGCCGGTTGCCGTCCTGGGAGCGCTCCATCGCCCAGTCCACCGGGGGAGGGGCTTATCTCGCTTTACGTAGCGATAGGGACAACCCCCTCTTTATCCTCGGCGGCCGCCTTTTCTCCCCATGTCCTCCCCCAAGCTCTACTCGCTCTCCTCCCCCCACGAGCCCCGCGCGAGCTCTCCTCCCAAGGCGGCCCTGCCCGCGCTCTCCCCCCCCGACCCCGCCCTCGCGAAGGACCTCGCCCACGCCGAGGACTACGACCAGGTCTTCCGGGTGGTCCGCCGCGCCGTCCGGAGCGTGCTGGGGCGGGAGCGACCGGGACTCGGCCTCGCCCTCTCCGACCTCCCGAACGGGGTGGGGGCGTACTGGCCCGTCACGGGCAACCTGATCGTCCTCAACGACGCGCTCCTGAGGACGATGCGCGGCATGGCCTCCTCGCTCGAGGAGTACAACGCTTTCACCTACGTGCTGCTCGCGCACGAGTACCTCCATTCCCTGGGCTACCTCGACGAGACCGCCGTCCGCGAGGTCACCGCCCGGGTGACCCGGGGCGCCTTCGGCGCGGAGCATCTCGCCACGCATCTCGCCGAGGGCGACCTCTGGCGGCGCTACCCCTTCCTGCGCTTCTCCCGGGGAGGGGATGGGCGCAAGCTCCGTCTCGTCCGCGGCTTCGACCGGGAGACCACCTCGAACTACATCCGCTGAGCCGGCGGGGGCCCGGAACGGGCGGGGCCCGAGCGGACGTCGGTTCAGCTGAAGCCGGGGATGAACTTCTGGCCCTGGGGGGTGCCCGGCCGCAGGGGGGGCTTGCGGAGCTCCTTGGGGCAGCTCACCAGGCGGAGGATGTTGGTCGCCTGGACCACGTAGTTGGGGAGGCCCGTGTTCGGGTCCGAGCCGGCCCTGAGGATGTTGACGATCTCCATCTTCACCTCGAGGACGCTGCCGTCCTTGAGCTTGAGACGGACGCGGTTCTCCCCGCTCTCCACGGTGAAGTCGACGATCTCCGCGCTGCTCAAGTCGGGGATCTGCGGCCCGCCGGGGGTCCCCATCATCCGGAGGTCC
>JAKATE010000177.1 GCA_021828085.1 Thermoplasmata archaeon
CGATCTAGACGAGGAAGGAGTCGTAGGCTCCCGTCGCGAGCAGCACCCGGGAGGCCCGGATGTCGAAGGCCCCACCGGTCTCGCGGGAGGCGACGGCGACGAAGGGGACCTTGCCCCCCTCCCCTGCCCCGCTCAATCGGGGAGGAGGGAGGAAGGCCAGCGAGGTGCCCCGCTCCACCCGGAGGTTCGGGGGGATGGGCGACTTCCCGAGGGAGGTCTCCCGTCTGCGCTCGAGAAGGAGCACCTTCGGCGCCCCCTTGGAGGAGGCCAGGGCCCTTGCGGCGCGCGCGCCAGCCTTCCCGCCCCCGACGACGAGGTACGTGCATTCCCGGCGCTCCGGGGATTTGGGAGGGGCGGCAGGTGGGTCGTCCGGCAGTCGGCCGGTCCCGGCGAGGCGGCGCACCACCGCGTGGTACGTGGGCCGGAGGAAGAGGGGTCGGCGGAAGCCATGCAGCGTGTCCAGGTGACGGGGGAAGAGCCGGTCGAAGACCGCGAAGAGGTCGAGCCGCACCGAGGGCCAGGCGTTCTCCGTACGGACATGGTCCCCCTCCTTCGGGTACGTCTGGCAGGCGCGCACGTTCGGGGTCCCGTTCACCCGGACGAGGCAGCCCGCGCACTGCCCGGTCCCGCAGAGAGGCCCCCGGGGCCGGTGGTACTTGATCGAACGCGTGAGCGTCGGGACCCTGCGGCGCGAGAGCGCCTGGAGGAGGGTCTCGTCGGGAAGGGCCGAGGAGTAGAGCCCGTCGAAGGTGAACCGGACCGGGGGGGCGAGCCTCCGACGAGCCATCGACCGACCCCGACACCCCTTCCGGGGGGGGGCGAAAAGCCCTTCGGCGTGCCGGGAAGGCTGTGTTCGAGTGAAAGCCAAGAGCTTTGAAGGGTAGGTCCCCTCGAAATCCCGTGCCCGTCCCAGATGGCCCGCACGGCCGAGCCCTCGCCCTACGCCCGGGGACCGCTTCCCCGGTGGAACCGACCCCCCGCGCCGTGGGCCCCGCTGGCCGCCTCCTCCCGGTGCTCCTCCTCGCCCTCGTGTTCTCCCTGCTCCTCTCCGCCGCGCCCCCGTTCTCCACGTCGGCGACCCACGCGTCCACCGCCCTCCCGACCTTTCCCCGCTCGGCCCCCTCCGCGAGCGCCCAGGTCCCGGCGTCCGGCTCCCCCTCGGCGACCCCAACCCCTACCCCGTCCACCGCCGTCGGGGTCTCCGCTTCCACTCCCTCCTCCCCACCCGTGGTCGGGTGGATCACTCCTCGCGGCCCCCCGTCGGGGAACGGGAGCTCCACCGGCTTCGCCCCTGAGGTGAACTGGGTCACCGGCCTGCCTCAGGTCCTCGGGTCCGCCGTCCTGGGGTCCCATGCCGCGAACGCCACCGGGATCGCCGTGGCCCCGGGAGGGCCCGTGGTGGTCTCCGAGAGGAACGGGACGGTCTATGCCCTCTCCACGGACACCCTCGCCCTCATCTGGCACGCGGAGGCCAACACCTCCCTCGCGTCCGGCCCCTCCGTGGTGGGGAACATGGTGTACGCCGTGAGCGCCGCCGGTCGGCTCCTCGGCTGGGACCTGGGCTCGGGCATCATGGTCATGAACGTCTCCCTGAACGGCCCCGACCTCGGAGCCGCTCCCATCCCCTACCACGGGGAGCTGTACACCCTCACCGCCACGAACGTCACGATGGTCAACGCGACCACGGGGGCGTTGGACGTCGTCGCCCGCAACTTCACCGCCGATCCCACCCACTCGCTCGCCCTGGGGAACGGGTACCTCTACGCCCAGGGACGCTCCGCGCTCGAGGCGTTCACGCTCTTCGGCTCCTGGCACAACTCGACGAGCGCCCTCCTGGCCCACTCGGGCGACACCCTCGTCTCGGACGGGCTCGTGGCCGTCGCCGGTCCCTACGAGACCCTCGTGGGAGGCCTGCCGGGCTCCCATCAGTGGACCGTCTCCCCGCTCCACGTCGGCACGGCGACGCTGCTTCCCGCCGCAGCTTCGAACGGCCTCATCTTCGCGACGGACGGGCAGGGACCGCTCTACGCCCTCTCGGAGGCCTCGAACACGGTGCTCTGGAGCACCACGTTCCAGGTCACGGGGCCCCCCACCGTGGTGGGCCACCAGGTCTACGTCGGGGCCAACCTCACCGGCATCGGCAACGGCGTCGCGGACCTGAACGCGTCGACCGGGGGCCTCCTCTGGTTCCACGCCCTCCCGTCGGCGGTGAACTCCACCGTCGCCGTCGCCGACGGGGTCCTCTACGCGCTGGACCAGAGCGGCAACCTGACCGCCCTCGGGTCCCCGCCCCTGGGGCTCCTGGTGAGGTCGAACCGGACCGGAGCGGCCGTCGGGGCCCAGTTCAACTTCACGACGACCGTCCTCGGGGGAGCGGGCGCGCCCGCCACCATCGACTGGACGTTCTCGGACGGGTCCACCGCGGTCGGCCTCTTTGCCGTCCACACCTTCAACACCCCCGGGCCCGCCTGGGCCTCCGCGACGGTCCTCGACTCGGAGGGGACCTGGGCCGGGCCGGTGAACCTCTCCGTCACCGTCTACCCCGCCTTCACGACCGGACTGCGGCTGGACCGCAACACCGGCACCGCCCCGCTGTGGCTCAACGCCACCGCGCTCCCCTTGGGCGGGAGCGGGGGGTACGGCGTCACCATCCAGGTCCAGGGGGCCCAACCGGGCATCTACGCCCCCTCGACCCCGACCCAGACGCTCGAGCTGACCACCGTCGGGAACGACTACATCACGGCCATCGTGACGGACACCGCGGGGGACAGCGCCCGCTCGATCTCCGCGCTCGTGGTGGTCAACCCCGCCGCGTTCCCGCCGCCCGTCCTGACCCTCGTGGCTCCCTCCCCCGACACGCTGCAGGTGCTCTGGAGCGCTCCTCCCTCCCCCGGGTTCCACGCGTGGGTCGTGAACCTCTCCATCGACGGCGGAGCGCCGGGGACCCTTGGGACGCTCAAGGACCCCAACGCCTCCTCCTTCCTCTTCACCGGGCTCGCCATGGACAGCCACCTCGTCGTGGAGGTCACCCGGTGGACCTCCTTCGGGAACTTCTCCGCGAGCGCCTCCTACACGACCCCCCTCGTGGCGCCCGCCCTCGGGGTGGACGCGGCCGCGGGGCTCCCCGGACAGGCCCAGCTCTCCTGGACGCTCCCGATCCCCATCGACAGCGCGGCCACGTGGGTCGTGAACGAGACCCTGCCCGGGACGAACGCCACGATCCCCCTCCGTCCGGCGGCCCCCGTCAACGGGCTCTTCCAGATCCTGACCGCTCCCCTGCCGGACCTGGCCACCACCACCTTCCAGCTGCAGGTGACCACCCCCGACCAGCACGCGACGAGCGCCCCGGTGGGCTTCTCCCCGCTCGTGGTCCCTCCCTCGGTGCAGACGACCGGGGTGGCGCTGGGCGTTGAGGTCTCCTGGAACGCCCTCAGCTTCCCGGACTTCTCCGCGGTGCGCCTGTGCTACGGCTCTCCCGCCGGAGGTCTCGGGAACGAGAACTGGTCCTGCCCGGTGACCAACGACTCGCCGGTGGGCCACGCGACGCTCTCCGTCCCGGCGGCCGGCACCTACGACGTGAACGTGACGGTGCTCGCGAGCAACGGGTTCTCCCTCTCCACCCCTCCCACCACGGTCGTCGTCCCGGGGCGCGCGACGGCGACGGCCTGGTACGACTCGCCGCTCCTGGGGGTGCCCTTCTGGTTCTGGGTCCTCTTCGTGCTCACGCTCATGGCCCTCCTCCTCGTGGGCGAGCGGCTCTACCGCGAGCGCCGAGGGATCC
>JAKATE010000178.1 GCA_021828085.1 Thermoplasmata archaeon
CACCGGCCGTTCTCCCCCCGGGAGCGGCTACCTGCTGCTCGTCAAGGACCCCGTAGCTACCGCCGAGTCGGTGGCCTGCTGGGTCTGCGAGAGAGTCTGCTTCCCGTCCCTCGACGCGATGGTCAGCGCGTGGCTTCCGCGCTCGATGGACGCGTTGGAGCGCGCCCACGCAGCGCTCGAGCGGGAAGGGGCCATTTTGTAGGGCGCGCCGAAGAGCAAGCACCCCGCGTCGTGAGCACTGAGCACCTCGCCCCCCCGCGCGCCGCGCCCCGGGTCCCGCCGCAGTGGCCGCTTCCCCCCTCTCTGCCCGCCCTCCCCCGCCTCTCCCCCCGCTTGAAGGGTGAAGGGGAGGGGAAGGGGTGCGGGGGGCGAGGCTCCCCCTCCACCAGGGGCGCGGCGCGCAGGGGCTACCCTCCGCTACGCTTCGCTCCGCTCCGGGCGGCTCGGAAGCCCGCCTCCCGCGTTTCGCGGGGGGGCAGGGGCTCCCCTCCGGACGCGCCGCCACTGCCCCCGGCGCGTCCTCGCTCGGGGCCCTCTGGCCCGGTTCTCCGGTCTGTGGGGGGTAGGCGAGGGCCCCTCGCCGCCACCCACAGCACGGGGGCGGCGGGTCCTCCCATTCGCTTCGCGAATGGGTCCTCCCGCGGGGTGGGGGTGGGGGGGGGCGGATCGACAGGCCGCTGGAGCGCGCGCGTGGGGGCGGGGTCCGGAGAGCGGAGGGGGGTAGTGCGCGGTGGGAGGGTCCTGGGGGATAGCTGGATCGAGGCGGCGGGGTGCGGGAACCTGTGGAGTTTGGGGGGCTCTGTTGGGGGGCGGGGCAGCGTGGGCGGTTGAGGTGGCCGGGAGAGGGCTACCGAGGGGTCCGGGAGGAATGCAGGGGGGCGCGGGGGGAGGGAGGTCGGAATCCCGTGCTCGGGTGCCGCCCGCGGCGTGTCCCTGACAGGTTGTCCGAGGGGCGGGGAGGGAGCTATAGAATACATGCGGACGACGTGGCCGACGTGGCCGCCACTGAGGTGAAAACGACGTGGCCGGCCACTTGGACAGGCCGGCACGGCCACATGCCCGGCCACGTGGGCTCCGGGCCGACGTGGCCCCCCCCGTCCAGGTCAGTTCGGGGGGCGGTGCTCGAGCGGGCCCAGGTCGTAGAAGGTGGCCCGGACCCCATCCTTCCTCGCCCGCTTTGCCTCGATTCCGAGCGCCCCCATTGCGTGCCCCAGCCGTTCGGGTGTCCACCATTCCCGTTCCTCAGGCCTGAGCGCTTCGACGAAGTCCTTGTTCGTAATGATCCGCTTGCCGGCGCGGAGGAGGGATAGCCCCACTTCCAGCGCCCGAGCCGCGTCCGGGTCGAACGGAGGAGGGGCCGTCTTGGCGGATGAGGGGGACGTCGGGGACGTCGCGGAGATACTCCCGGGGGAGGCAGCGGAAGGAGGGGGGGTGGGAGCCCGGACCGGTTCCAGGAAGCCCCACACCGAGGCTCCAACGGTCCGATAGGGGACCAGCTCCTCGCCCTGCACCCACGCCAGCCCCCACTGCTCCCAAAGCCGCAGGGATGGGTCGGCCTGGGCCACCAGGCAGACCATGCGCTCGGCCGCCTCGCGCGAGGGGACGACCATGAGCGGCAGCCGCTTCGCCGGGGCGGCCTTCCGAAGGTTCTCCAGGACCTGCGGGAAGTGGGTCTGGACGGTGGAGCACTCCACCTCCAAGCTGTAGTCCTGCTCTCCCACCCGGAACTCCCCGTCGGGGGCTGTGAGGGTCGGCTGCACCTCGCTGACCCTCATCCGGAGGACGCGGGGATCCAGGAAGGCTCCGCTGGTGGCGATGATGTCCGAGTGCTCCTCCCCCTCGTTCCGCTGCGAGCGCATCGCCGCCAGGTGGAACCTGCCCCGGGGGGTGAGGAGGAACTCGGCCCTGCCGTCGTCCTGCGCGACGTCACGGACCTGGAGGGCGCGGAGGAGGACCACTTCGAAACGATCGGGGAGAAGGGGAACGGAGCTGGCGAGCCCCTCCCGGCGCTGCGGCCCCTTCTCGAGCCCATGGAGGACCATGGCGAGCTGCTCCGGGGCGGTCTGGAAGGGGGAGATCTCCGAGTCCTCGAGCCGTGCATACCTGCGGGAGCTCCGGACCACCGCCTCCGCCAGGGTCTCGGCGTCCGGGCGGGGCGGGGGAGCCGGGAAGGTCTCCAACTTGCAGAAGGAGCCCCCCGCGGCCATCGCGAGCTGGTGGTTCGGAAGCCCGTTGACGAAGTCCTGGGGGACCCACCCCCGCCGTTTCCCGTCCGCGAGCGTCCACGCGAGCTGCATGTCCTCCACTCCCAGCGCGAGGAAGAGCCACGCGCTCACGTTCCCGTGCAGGGCCGCCTGGATCTTCTCGTCGACCTGGTGCAGGTACTGGGTCACCGCGACCACGTGGAGGCCGTACTTGGCCCCCTCGCTGAGCATGTCCTTGAAGATGGGGACCGCGTAGTTCTGGAACTCGTCCACGACGAGGTAGACCGGGTGGTCCTTGCTCCCGGCCCGCTGCAGGGCGGTCCAGATCTGGGTCAGGAAGATGGCCCCGAGGAAGTTCGACCCCTCGGTCCCCAGCTCCCCCTTGGAGAGGTTCAGGAGGAGGAGGCGGTGCTTGAGGAGGTCCTCGAACGGTACTGGGCCGACGCGCTGGCAGAGGGCCTTCCTGAGCATCGGGTTCGTCGCGATCTTCCCCACCTTGTTCAAGGAGGACATGGTGAACGCGTAGTCGAGCCCCGGGAGGTGCACACGGAGCGTGTGGGCGGATGGCCCCTCCCGGAGGGTCTTCAAGAACCTTCGGCGGACCTCCGCGTCCGAAAGAACGTAGTAGGCGTCGACCAGGTTCGTCCCGCGCGAGGCCAGGAGACCCTGGAAGACCGGTTGCAGGATGAAGTCGGCGCGAGCGCCGATGCTCTCCTCCCCCCAGGCGTTCTTGATCAAGAGGAGGATGTCCCCGGCAACCATCTCCGCGCGCCGCTCGAGGTCATCAGGGTCGGCACGTTCGTCCTCCGTGAGGTGGAGGATCCCGAGGGGGACCGAAACTCGGGTGAGGCCGTCCTCCCGGTAGGTAGGGTGGGCCGGGTCGACCAGGATGGTGTCCGCAGCGACGGCGGGGTCGACGCGCTGGAGCACGTCGCTGATGAGGCCCCCGGTCGGCTCCAGGACGATGACCGTCGCCCCGGGCTTCTTGAGCAGGAGCTGGAGGACCAGGTTGAGGACCAGCGTCGACTTGCCGGTCTGCGTTCGCCCCAGGACCGCGAGGTGGTTCGCGTCGGGGGGAAGGCGGAGGAGCTGCCCGCGGGCATGCCCGACGACGAGGTCCGAGTGGGCGCGGTTGAGCTGTGGAAGGTTACCCGAGGGCAACGACGGAGGGAGGGGGGAGCCCAGGAGGGTGTCGGTCCGTCGGGTGGGAGCGGGGGGCAACGCCGGGATGGCCGCCGCCCCCCGGATGGAAGCGATCGCCCGGGATGGGGTCGAGGGCGCGACGCGCCGGCGGATCTCCTCGTACTGGGCCACGGTGCGAGCCCACTTCTCGGGGCTCCCGCGAAACCCGTGGGGGAGGCGGAGCGTCGGAGCAGGCGTCCGGGCGGGGGAGGACGGGGACAGGGGGGTGGCCACCGACCCGAGGCTCGCCGCCGGGACGTGGCCCGCGGCGGGGGAGGTCGCGTAGGGGAACCCCGGATGCTCGTGCCGCTCGGGGAGAGGATAGACGAACCCCTGCTCCCTGGAGGAGATGTTCCGACGCTCCTTCCTCTCGTGG
>JAKATE010000179.1 GCA_021828085.1 Thermoplasmata archaeon
TCCGCAATTGACGGGGTGGCGCCGACCTTTCCGGCCATCGAAGGAGCGGAAGCGGGGGAGGATTTCAAGCCGACGCTCGCCGCGACGACCGGAAGACGGCCGACACCGCCTCCCGCTCCTCCGCGTCGAACCACGGTGGGGTCCCCGCCTTCGCGTTCTCCGCCGGCCGCCCTCGACGGGCCGTGGCGGGGAGGATGACGTCGACCCGGGGGTCGGAGAGGATCCACTTGAGGAGGACCTGTCCCCAGGTCTCCACGCCCTTGTGGCGGAGCCGGGGCAGGAGCTCGGGGGGCGGGGGGGTCTGCACCAGGCCACCGGTACCCAGCGGCTCCATGACCAGAACCCCCAGCCCGAGCTCCTCGGCGAGCGGGAGCAACCGAAGCTCGGCCTCGCGGTCCCGGGCGTTGTAGGGGATCTGCACCGCGTCGATCTTGCCGCTCTCCATGAGCTTCGCGAGATCGCCGAAAGCGTCGGGGCGGTAGTGCGTGGCACCCACCTTGCCCACCTGGCCGGTTGACCTTAGGTCCAGGATCCGGGGCAGCACCTCCTCCATACGCGAGAGGTTATGGACCTGGTAGAGGTCGATCGCTCCACCGAAGAAATTGAGCGACGCCTCGACCTGCGACTCCATCTCCCCGTCCGCACGCGCCCAGACCTTGGTGGCGACAAACGCCTCCTTCCGGCGCTCGCGGAGCGCGTCGCCCAACACCCGCTCGGCCTCCCCGTACATCGGAGAGCTGTCGAAGAGCTGGGCGCCTGAACGAAGCGCCTCCGAGACGAGCTCGTGACGGGCCTTCTCCTCTGCAGACCCTCTCACGTCGAAGGTCTTCCACGTCCCCATGCCCACCACCGGAAGGGCCGGTCCTCGACCGCCGAGCGTCCGCTTCTCCATGCCGCCGGGGAAGGCCCTGCGTGGATAAGCTCAGAGAAGTCCCTGCAGGGGGTAGGGAGGGGAGGGCGGAGAGGGCAGGGAGGGGAAGGCCGAGGGCCCCCAGCGCTGGTCAGCGTTCCCCGGCCGTATGGATTCCCCAGATCGAGGCTCGCGCCACCCCCGTGCTTGCCGGGGGGGGCCCGTGCGGCGCTGGCCGCCGCTCCGATGGAACCGTCCTCCTTTTGTCCCTGGTGGTCACACATCAGGACATGCCCATCGCGATCGAGGACCTTCCGAAGGTGATCATCCTCGAGCCCGGCCGAGGGGTCCGGATGGACGTTCGCATGGATTCGCCCTCCTGCGAGATCGACCTGCACCTGGACAAGGAGGGGCCGGGGAAGAGCTTCGTGCTCATGATCGGCCACAAGAACGGAGAGGTGGTCCAGCGGGTACGGGTGGCGGGACGGGCGAAGGTCCTGTTCGACCCTGAGACCCCGGGCGAGTACGTCTTCCTGCTCACGAACCCGATGGCCGAGCCCGCCGTGGTGCACTGGGAAGTGAAGCCGATGGGCACGCCGGGGGCGCCCAGGACCGCCAAGCGTCCCTCGTCGAAGCGCGAGCAGGACCCGGCCTACCGGTAGCGGACCGAGGACGTCGCTCGGGAGAGGTGCTCCCGTTCCAGGGAGGTCATGACGTCACCCCTCGTCACGATGCCGACCAGGTGCTCGCCGCTCTTGACCGGGAGCCGTTGGATGTGCTTGACCAGCATCCAGCGGAGCGCAGACTCGACCGAGGTGTCCGGGGTGACGGTGATGGCGGGGGAGGTCATCACGTCCTTCACGTGGAGCCGCTCCAGCACCCCCCTCCACTTCGCACGCCGCACGAGCCTTTCGCGCGACGGGTTGTCGAGCACGTGGTCGATCACCTCGCTCGCCACGGACAACCCTCCCTGCTGGGCCAGTCCCCGCAGGATGTCCCGTTCGCTGAGGACCCCTTCCAGCCGCGTCCCCCGTACGACGGGAAGACCGGAGATCTGGTGGAAGCGAAGGAGCCTGGCGGCGGCGTCCAGCTTGACGTCCCTGCCGGTCGTGACGAGACACGTGGTCATGATGTCCCGCACGACCAGCTCTTCTCCCGCGGTCAGCTCCTGAGGCTTCTCGACGGGCCCGAGGGTCTGGGACCCGACCTCAAGGTGGGGGAGAACCGCTGCAGGGGAGGCGGCCCCAGAGGGCGGCGGTCCCATCGGGGGGTAGGGGATCGGCGCCGGCATCAGGGCCGGCCGACGTGCAGACATCGTCGGTGGGGGCCTTCCAAGGGCGGCCTCTTCCTCCCCAGGGACTTCACGCCGGGAGAGGCTCTTAGCTCGGGCGTGGAACGTGCTTGACACGCCTTCACGGCCGCGCCACTTGGCTTTATCCTCCGAGACCTTTGGCGGAAAAGAGGCGACTACGCATGGCGAATCCCCGGATGACGCTGGAAACGAGCATGGGAACGATCGAGGCCGAGCTCTTCGTGGACAAGGCCCCGAAGACCGCGGCGAACTTCCGTACCCTCTCCGAGAAGGGGTTCTACAACGGGCTCGTGTTCCACCGCGTGATCGACGGGTTCATGATCCAGGGCGGCTGCCCGAAGGGCACCGGCACGGGTGGTCCCGGCTACAACATCCCCGACGAGTTCGGCCCGGGGCTCAAGCACGACAGCGCAGGCATCTTCTCCATGGCCAACGCCGGACCCAACACCGGCGGGAGCCAGTTCTTCATCACGCTCGCGGCCACCCCCTGGCTGGACCGAAAGCACGCCATCTTCGGGAAGGTCACGAACGGAATGGATGTCGTGATGCGCATCGGGAAGACCCCGGTGGACGGCAACGACCGCCCGCGCACCGCGGTCAAGATCACGAAGGTCACCATCTCCGGGTGAAGGGCGCGCGACTCGCGTGCCCCGACCCCGGCGGGGTCCTCGCGCTCCCGGCCGAAGGTCAGAGGCCCTCGACCAGCCTTCGGACCTCCGCAAGGTCCGCGTCGATGCGGGGGACCGTACGGTCCTCCTCCCCAAGGAGTAGGTCGGGGCGCTGGTCCTTCAGGTAGTCGTAGATCCCTTTCCCCGAGAGCCCATCCACCCACCGGAGGATCGCCCACTTCGAGCTCTTGGCCACGCGCTGGTACCGCCCCAGAAGCTCGGCCACGCGATCCTTGACCGAGATCTCTCCGCGCAGCCAAGCGTCGAGCCGCTCCTGGTCCAGCTCCCGGACCCAGCCGCGTATGATCCTCTCGCTGCCTCCGGGCAATCGCGCACCCCCCGGTCCGACGGGCGTCCGGGATGTTGGGCCACTCCAGGGGAGGATGAAATAGGCTGCTCGCCCACCGGCGGCCATGCCGAAGGTAGGGGAGACGGCGCCTGAATTCGCCTCGGTCGACAGCGATGGACGTGCCCTTCGTCTCGCAGATTATCGCGGGAAGCAGCGGGTCGTCCTGTACTTCTTCCCCGCCTGCTTCACGCCCGGCTGCGACATCGAGGCCGGTAAGTTCCGCGACGAGTTCCCCCGCTACAAGGGCAAGGATACCCAGGTGATCGGGGTGTCCAACGACGCTCCGGAGACCGCGAAGAAGTTCCGAGAGCACTTCCACCTGCCCTTCCCGGTCCTTCCGGACCCGGAAGGCCGCATCATCCAGCTCTACGGCGTGGGGGGATCGGGAGGACGGGCTCGGCGGGTCACGTTCCTGATCGGGCTCGACGGGAAGGTCGAAGAGGTCGTGGACGACCGGAGCCCCGAGACCCATGTCGTGAAGACCCTGGAGCGGCTCGCTTCGCCCTGACCGGGCGAGCCGGCGGGAG
>JAKATE010000020.1 GCA_021828085.1 Thermoplasmata archaeon
TAGGAATAGTTGGTGGTACCAGGGACCGGGTAGTCCAGTTGATACCACCCGGTCTTGTTGGAGTAGGTGGAGATACAACCTCTGACGTTGCATAATGTGACCTTCGCGTGCGAGAGGTGAGAAGAGGTGCTGGTCCACCCGAGAGTGTAGCCTTGGAGTTGCCCACCGTCGAGGTCGACTTCCAGGCTAGTGTTGTGAGTTCCCTGTTGCAGAACGGCTGGGTCTATGGTGCCATCGGTCCCGTATGTTCCATTGGATGTCCCTAGGGGGTTCGACCAGCTAGCACCGAGGGTTGAACCAGAATAGTATGCCGCGGAGTTGGGAGCGGCGAACACATGCCAGCCCCCAGTTTGGCTCGAGTTCTCGACCAGCGTCTGTACCTCCGAGGAATCGTTGTAGTATTGGTTTAGCGAGACGAGGGCCCCCTGAAGTGCCGGCCCCCCGGGAAAGAGGTAAACGTTCCCCCCGAGAAGGACCGCAGGGGCTACAACGTAAACCAGCGAAGGAGTTGCGAGAAGACGGCTCGGGGAAAAACCACACGAACAGTTTGTCCCGAATGACACCCCCAGGTTGTCCACCGCAGAAAATCCTATCGACCCGAAAGATTGGTTTGCGAAATTGTTGGTATCAAGCGAATACTCTATGCTTGTAGCCTGACCAAAAGTGTTATTTGTGGCGGTCGGACAGTTAGTCGAGCAGTAGCCGGTGCTGCCACCATCCACGCCCACATTCTGGCAAAGGAATGTACTGCCCTCGCTAGCGCAAGGAGAGTCGCTGATGATCTGATTGGGGCTACCAGTGAAGGAGAGTACGTCTGCGACAACGGCGCCGACAGTGAACACGATCCCGACTTCCGGCCCTGCAAGTAACGATAGAATGTCCAAGGCGATGGCGAGCGATGTATAAGCCCCACACTGGTTGCAAGTGCCAGAACTGTTCGTCATTGAAGAGGTAGTGTTAACGGCCCTGTTATCATGATAATAGAATTGCAGCGGGTTGTTTCCAACAAGGTTTTCTCCAGTAACGTTCACTTGCAGGTCGTTCGGGGCCACGGTGTAGCCAGAGCCAGGCCCTAATCCATACAAGTAGCTCGTGTTGTGAAATTGCTGGGCAGTAGCTGCGGCAGAGAACCACAGAATACATAGAAGTTCACCATCCTCGTGGCGGCAAATGTTTTTCTTGTCAACTCCGTTGTAGGAAGTACTCGCTACGCGTACGAGTAAAGAATTGTTGTCGTGGTAGTCAAACCCGGGATAGGGGTAACCGGGTAGGACATATGAGTCGTTGGCTCCGCTGAACCAAGAAGTCGCGTTGGGCAGATTGGGAAGCTCATAATACCTATCCGGGCTTCCTGAGATTGCTCCTGTTGTTGTTGGATAGATGGTGTCGTTCCCCCGGTATCCCAGCCAGTTGGAGTCTCGTTGGACGGGAGATGAAGCGGTGGAAATAAGTGAACGCACCAGTGCAGAACGGCTCAATCTGGGTGGAATGCTGGCACTGGGTCCTAAGACCTTGGTCGCAGGATTCGTGCTAGGCCTCACCGAAACGGTTCCGTTCCCAATGCCTTTCCGTCCCACCCCCCCCAAACCGCGCCCGGTGAGTTGCTGGCTTGCTGGCCCAGCTATGGCAAACGAGCTCACGACCAGAATCAGGCCGAGCGCCGGGGAAAGAATATGACGCGAAAGAGGAAGTAGAGTTTTATCGTGCGTTCTATTGCGGTGAGTCATTGAAGGGTATCAGCTCCCAGACGACTATTAGGAACTTGGGCTCACCTCATGCAGCCGAGATGGAGGTGCGATATATCAATCTATTGAAGGTAAGGGCCTTGTCCGGCCACGGTTGTCACCCCGATGAACGTCGGGGCTGATCCTTCGTGGCCAACGCCCACACCCCCAGGGGGATAGCCTCCTCGAGACCCACGCTCTTCCCCCATTCTCCGAGCCTCTTCTCAAGGGACTGACGTGTACCCCTCCGGAATGCACGCCTTGGGAGAGGGGGGTGCGGGGGGAGATGGCCCCCCGGTCCTCCGCTCTCTGTTCGGTCATGTTTGCTGTTCCTCATGTTTCTTCTGGGCGTATTCCTTGGGCGTCATGTAGCTCAACGATGAGTGCGGACGGCACCTCGTTGTAGTCCGTGATCGAGGTGGCAATCGTGGTTCGGGTCTCCGGAAAGCTCTCCGCCTCCCTAAGCCGCAGGTAGTCGCCCTTCAGATGTCCGTGGAAGGACTCCTCAAGGCCGTTGTCCTCCGGCGTCTGCGGGCGGCTCATCTCCAAGTGGATCCCTAGCGTGCGCACACCGTCAGGAACAGACGGCTGTTGAACTGGGACCCGGCGTCCGTCTTCAGGATCGGGTCGGTCGCCTCTCCGGTCGTCGGGAACCGGGCCCACAGCGCCCTCTCTACCACGGAGAGGGCGTCGGCGGCCGCGCAGATCGGGAAGAACTCCCAGGCCACGACCTCCCGGGTGCAGGCGTCCACCACCGCCATGAGGTGGCACAGGCCCCGGTCCGTGGTGAGGACGTCGGTCAGGTCCGTGGACCACTTCGGGATCGGGAGCTCCGCGCTCAGGTTCCCTGTGGAAGGGAGACGGCGCCGAGGGTGGTCGGCAGGTCGAAGCAGCCCCTCCGCCTTCATCAGCCGGTGGATGCGCTTGCTGTTCACGGTCCGCCCGATCGCCGCAGCATGGCCCAGACCCGTCGATAGCCGAAGGTGGGGCGGGTGAGGGCAACCTCTCGGATGGCCTGACGGACCTGGGGCTCGTCGGCGCGCGGGCGTAGCACCTTCTCGGGGGTTGGCGCGAGGTACATCGCTCGACGGGAGAGCCCGGTGAAGGCCGCCGCTCTCGCCGTGGGGATTCCCCGCTCTCCCATCTTCATGGCAATCCCCCGCCGTCGTCGGTGTAGGGGGCTATTGCGGCAATCAGTGGTTGACCTCGCCCTGTAGTGCCCACTGAGGTTGTGGTCCTCTATCGGGGAAAGGTCAATCTGCGTTGTGCCTATTATGGGCACAACTACCATGTCGTATCTCCGCTCGAAGAAACGTCGCCTCAAGGACGGGAAGACCCAGGAGTACTGGTACCGGGTCGAGGGAATACGAGAGGGAGGAAAAGTCCGGCAGAAGGTCGTCGAGTACCTCGGCACCAACCCTCAGGCCCGCACCATCCCGCTCGACCCGGCGCTGACGGCCCGCGTGGCGCTCGCTCTGATCGAGGGCCAACCCACCGCCGCCCTGGCCGCGGAGAGGCTGCGCGCCCTCGGACTCGATCTACCGGGACGTCCTCGACAGTTCTCTCTCACCTACACCCCCCCCCCTTCGACGCTACACTCTGCGTGCTGAATGACCCGGGACCGCTCCTCCGGGAACCTCACCCGCACCGTCGTCGATGCGGACCGTCTCCTTCCCATCACCGAGGTCTACCTTCACTGCCCTCGCCACGAGAGCCGTGTCTTCGTGCCGGACCCCATCACGCCGCCGAAGAGCATCTACACCTTCGATCTCCTCGCACTCGTAGGCCGACGGAGGTTCCTCGCCCACAAGCAGTTCTCCGAGATCCGGGAAGAGCTGGCGCAACGTGGGGTCCAGGTCCCTTCCCGGACGCTCCAGTGGCTCACCGACCGCTTCACGCTCTACACGGTGGCCGTCCACTTGGAGAGCCTCGCTCTCCTGGCGAGGAAGCTCCAGGAGCAGGGCGGGTACGTCCTGCTCATCGACGGCACGGGGAAGGCCGGGCGGATGGTCCTCCAGCTCACCGACGGTTGGGGTCGCGGCGTGCTCCTCTCCGCCACCGTACCCAACGAGAGCCACGAGGCCTTGGTCCCGGTCCTCCGTCAACTGGACGCGCTCCTCGGACGACCCGTGGCGGCCGTCCGCGACATGAGCAAGGGGATCGACAAGGCCCTTCGGGCCGCTTGGCCCGGGCTCCTCATCCTGACGTGCCGCATGCACTTTCTCCGGGCCGAGGGAATCACCTTCTTCGACCGTCTCTACCCGCGGTTCCGTCCCACCGTGAACCGACGCGGGGTGAAGACGCGTCTCTTCGCGCTGCGCAAGAAGCTCCGCAAGGCGACGGGGAAGAGCCGGGAGGCGCGGCAGAGCCTCGTGTGGGCCGAGGAGATCCTGGCCTTCAAGCGGTCCGGGAAAGGCCTTCCGTACCCCTTCTTCCTCGCCGAGGTCGAGTTCTATCGGCGATGCGAGAGGGTCTGGGGAGCGGTGAGGCGTGTCCTGTCGCGCCCCGGTCGTCGGGCGACCGGAGCTCCTTACCGGAAGCTGGAGGAGATGCTGGGGCGGCTCTTCCTCCCGAGGCCGGGTCAGCGCCAACTGGTGGAGAGCTGCGACAAGCTCGAGGAAAGGTGGGCCTGGTTCCAGCGGTTGAGGAGGGTGCTGCGGTTCCGCAATGGGCCCATCCCGCTGAGCACCGAGCGGCGGTTGTCGGAGAAGGCGCTGGAGAAGGGCCGCCGGAAGCTCGACGGGTTCCTGGCGAAGGTGAAACAGGTCCCGCGGGCGGAGCGGACGCTCCGCCACGACCTGGAGAAGGTGGCGAAGGACCTGAGGGCGAGGCGGGAGGAGCTCTTCGCACCCAACGTGGTCGTCGAGGTGGGCGGTCGCCGGGTCGTTCGTCCGATCCCCCGGACGACCGCGTGGGCGGAGGGACAGTTCCGCAAGTTGCGGCGGCACGGCCGCCGCATCCGGGGGAACTCCGAGGTGGAGGCCCTGGCCCAGCGGGAAGGCCCCGGGTTGCTGCTGATGGAGAACCTGCGCGACACGAAGTACGTCCGCCTCGTCTACGGAACCCTCGCACGTCAGGGAGCGCGGTTCGCTCACGTCAAGGAAGAGACCATGGTCGCGGCAAGAACGCTCACAGGGCTATCCGCGGGATCACCGATAGCCGGCAACCACTGATTGCCGCAATAGCCGAGCTGGTGTCGTTGCTACAGACCCCCGTACCCTTGGGGCCGGGGCTCACGGCGTGGGCAGCATCTGTCGGGAGCCTCACCTCTCAGGCGGACTCGGAGGCCTGACGGTTATTGGATACCGTGGGCCAGGGTGGCGCCCTGGGTCGAAGGGTTGATGGAGGAGGCCGCGCTCCGTTCGGCGTGCCGAGGGGAGAACGCCGGTCGCGGACCGCAGGACTCCTCGTGCTCTCGCTCCTGGTGGCGGCCTCGGTCCTGCTCCCCTGGGGTTCTGCCGCGCAGGTCCCGGGAGCACCTCCCGGGACCCCGGCTCAACGGTCCTCCGCGACGTCCTATCCGTTGACCCTGTCGGTCAGCACGCTGGAACCCGTCGGGCCGCTTCCCGGTGTCGCGGTGACGCTCGACGGGGCGTACCAGGGGACGACCCCGTTGAACGGAACGCTCTTCCTCGGGGAGGTCAGCGGAGGCCCCCACTCGCTGCTCCTCCAGGCGAAGCACTACTTGGTGTACCGGGCGAGCTTCAATGTGACCGCCCCTCTCGCCGTCGACGCCCAGATGAACGCTACGGGAGGCTCCGGGGTCTTTACCGGGAGTTATTTCCCCGCGCAGGCCACCTTCCAGGTCGATCCCTATCCTCCCGTGACCCCGGACGGGACCACCCCGGGGGGTTCCACGTTCACCCTCCTGTTGCCCCCGGGGAGCTACAACTTCACCCTCTCCTACCACGGCGCGGTCACCTCGGGGGCCGTCTCCATCGTCAGCGGCCGGACGATCTGGGTCCATCTGACCGTCTCGAACACCACCTCCCCCGCGCCCGCCCCGGCGGACCCCTTCTCGAGCCCGTGGGTGCTCGGCGGCCTCGCCGCCGTCGGCGTCGCCGTCGGGCTGGGCGTGGCCCTCGTCGTGGTGGTGGTGCGCCGGCGGAGGACCCCCCGTGCGCCGGCCCCACCCCCACGACAAGCCTGACGTAGCGGACCGACGTGGGGGGCGCCCGTGGATCCTCTCACCGACATCCGGCGTCGCCGCCAGGCCCTCGGGATCCCCGTGCGCGAGCTCGCGCGGGAGGTGGGGCGCTCCGTCGCCACCATCTCCCGGATCGAGCGCGGGAGGGTCCGTCCCTCCTACGAGCTCGCCCAGGCCATCTTCGGCTATCTCGAACGCCAGGAGGGGAAAGCGAGCCCGGATCTCAAAGGCAAGGATGTGATGAACCCCCAGGTGGTCTCGCTCGACGCCGAGAGCACCCTGGGCGCCGCCGCGACGCTGATGGAGCGCCGGGGCTTCTCGCAGTTCCCGGTCGTTGACCAGGGGCGCGTAACCGGGTCGCTCTCCGACGTGGCGCTCCTCCGGGCCCTCTCCGACCCTCGCCGGCGTCGTGACCGTGTGCGCACGGTCCAGGAGGCGGCCTACCCGCAGGTGGGGGAGGATTTCCCGGCGGACCTGCTCGCCGCGGTCCTCTCCCGTTACCCGGCGGTCCTCATCGTCGAGCGCGGGGAGATCCGGGGGATCGTCACGAAGATGGACCTCATCCGGGGGCTCCGGCTCACCGCGCTCCGCCGGCGCCCCGACCCGACGGCCCCGGTCTGACCGACCACTCGGCGCCCGTCGGTACCCGTCCTCCGGGCTCGGCCCGAAGTACGGCATTCCCGATGGCCTGGGAAAGAAGGCGGCTCCCCTCCGAGACCAGCAGGTCGATGGTCGCCCACGGGTAGGGGGCCCTCCCCCGGAAGGGCCAGGCGTCCCCCCTCCGTTCCGCCGAGGTGCTCACGGCGTAGACGACGTCCCCGTCGGTGGACGTGTGGGCGGGCCGGACCGCCAAGGAGATCCCGTCGTGCCCCCCGATGGCGAGCCGGGCCAGGGACCACCGGTCCAGGGGGAGGTCGGTGAGGAGCACGCCATGGGTCGTTCCCCGGGGGAGCGCTCCTCGCTCCGAGGGACGGGAGAGGCCCTCGGCCGGGGAGAGGAACTTCCCGGGACTCCCCCGGATCCCGGCCAACACCCTCCCGGTCTCCGCGTCATGAACGTTCCCCAAGGAGTTGACCACGGCGAGCGCCGCGAGGTGGTGGGAGGTGCCGAGGCGGAGGGACGCGTAGCCGACCCCTCCCCGGCAGCTCCGGCCCCTCCCCGCAAACTTTCCGACGGTGGCCCCGACCCCCGCTCCCACGCTCCCCTCGGCCGGGGGTACAGGACGGGCGACCCGGGTCGCGCGATGGGCGAGCTCCTCGTAATCCCCGCCACGCCCGTCGGGATCCGTGAGATCGAAGAGGACCGCGCCCGTGACGCTCACCAGCCGGGGTCCCCGACGGAAGAAGCGCTCTCCCCTCCCCTGGCGCGAAAGCTCCTCCCGTACCGCCCTCCCCGCGTCAAGGCCGTAGAGGCTCCCGCCGGAGAAGAACAGCGCGTCGAGCCGCCCGAAGGTCGCCGTGGGCGCCAGCGAGTCGAGGTGGTAGGTTCCCGCGGCTCCCCCGCGCACTTCCACCGCACCGGCGCTCCCCGGGGGAAGGACCACCACCGTGACCCCCGTCGGACCGGTGGGGCTCTGCTCCTCCGCCTGGCCGAACCGGACCCCGGGAAGACCGCTCTCCCGCCCCTTCGCCACGTCGCGTCGAGGGGAGCCGCGCTAAAGTCGTTTGGCGCGACGAGCGATCCGGCCGGGCGTCTATTGCTATTTATCGGGGCCAACCCCTGAAAGGACCTCAACCCCCGCCCTCCACGAGGCTCACGGTACATGCAGCACCGCCACTCCGCTCTCCGCCGGCTCTGGGGCCGGATCCTTCTCGCCGCCCTTGGAGGAGCGGTGGTGCTCCCGGCGTTCCTCCCCGTCTCGGCCGCGGCGATGGCGGCGCTACCCGCCGCGGTGGCCCAGCCCCTCCCGCTGGACGGCAACGCGACCATCGGGCTCTCCACCTGGCCCGCCTTCCAGGGAGGCGGGAACCTCTCCGGGCTCGCCCTCTCGGCCGGCCCGGTACGCAACGCGACACTCTGGAGCGCCTACGCCGGCCGCGCACCCCCATCCCCGCTCTCGGCCCTCCCGGAAGGCCCCGGGGTCGTGGTCGAGAACGGCACCCTCTTCGTCGCCAGCGGCCAGGACGGGGTGCTGCTCGCGATGAACTCCTCGACCGGATCGCTCCTCTGGACCCGCTCCCTGGGCGAGCCGATCTACGGCACCCCCCTCGTGGCCGGCTCCCGGGTCTTCGTGGGCCTGGGAGACCCCACTTCAGGGGGGGGAGCCGTCGTCGCCCTGAACACCTCCACCGGGACGCCGGTCTGGCAGTCCTCGCCGGCTCCGCTGGGTCCGCTCCTCGGGAGCCTCAATCTCGTCGACGGGCTCGTGCTCGCCGCCGGGAGCGGCGGGTACGTCTACGCGTGGAACGCCTCCACGGGTCTCGAGACCTATCACCTGGCCCTGCCGGGCCCCTCGTACGCCGCGGTCTCCGTCGCCTCCCCGCAGGACCCTCTGGCCCTCGCCTCCGTGCCGGGTCAGGGAGTGTATGCCTACGGCGCGGTCAACGGCACGGCCGCCCCCTGGTCCCCCTTCGTCGCCTCCGAGCCGGTTTACGCCTCAGCCCTGCAGGGGACGTACGTCTGGGAGCCTTCCGGCCCCTCGCGCCCCGTGGAGGTGCCCATCGCGATCGTCGCGGACAACGGCGGGAACGCGAGCGTGAGCCAGGTCTACGTCGTTGCCACCGGCCTTACCGGGCTCGCGGCCGCCGGGACGGTCCTGGCGACCTACTCGACGCTCGCCCCGGGGGGAGGGTTCGACGCCATGCCCGCCTGGGCTGGCGAGGTGGGGGGCAACCTCTCCCTGGTCCTGCAGCAGGTGAACGGGAGCCTCCTCGAGCTGCACTTCGCGGTCTCCCTCTCCGGGATCGAAACACTCGTACCGGTCTTCGACCTGACCCCGCCCGCCGTCTCCTCCTCCCTCTCCTCCGCCCCCCCGCTCATCTCCTCCGGGATCGCCTACGTCGCCCCTGGGCCGGGGGTCGTCGAGGCCGTCGGCCTGGCCAACGGCACGGTCCACTGGAAGAGCCCGTTCCCCTCCCCGGTCGTGGGGAGCCTCGCGTTGGCGTCCGGGCGGCTGTACGCCTTGGGGGAGAACGGGACCCTCGTCGCCTTCGGCCCGGCCGTCCTACCTCCCTCGGCGACCGAGCTGCTCATCTCGGAGACCCATCCGTACTGGACCGCGGCCGGGGCGACGGTGGGGCTCAGCGTCTCGCTCGAGCGCTGGTTCTCCAACGGGTCGACGGCACCGGCCGCCGGTGCCCGGGTGGCCGCCACCACTACGGCCGGGGTCCTCTACGGCTCCCCGGGGACCACCGCCGCCAACGGCACGGCCGAGCTCAGCTACAGTGCCCCCTCGGTCCCGGTGGGCGTCAACGTCACTTTCAACGTCACCGCTCAGGACGGAACGCTCCGCAACGGCAGCTCCTTCGTCGTGGTCGTCGTCCCCGTCAACGACACCCATTCCACCCCGCTCACCCTCAGCCCCACCTCCCCCCTCCCGTCGGTCCTGCTCTCGGGCGGGTTCGTCCGGATCCCGTTCCAGGTGGCCGCCGGACCGGGGGGCGGCTCGGTGACCGGCGCCGCGGTGACCTTCTCCCCCTTCGGAGGGGCCGTCTCCCCCACCCGGGCGAGCTCCAGCACGAACGGCTCCGTCGCCGCCATCTTCACCGCAGAGAACACCGCGACGGTGGTGGGTGCCGGGGTCTCCCTGCTCGCGGAGTACCCGGGCTACCCCTCGGGGAGCTACACCTGGGACGTCCTGGTCGACCCCCTGCCCGCCCTGGTGGTGACAGTGATGGCCGGCGCCTCCGTGATGGTCGCCGGAGGGTCGACCAACTTCACCCTCCGGGTGACGGCGAGCGACGGGGAGAACGTCTCGGGCGCGTTCATCTCCCTGACGCCCCCGGTGGGGGCGGGGAACGAGACCCCGCTCTCGGGCTACACCGACCTCCACGGGAACTGGACGTTCCACTACGAGGCCCCCCGGAACGTCCCCTCCCCGGGGCAGGCCCTCTCGATCCCCTACAGCGTCCTCGCCTCCGGCTTCCCCGCCACGGGGGGGTTCCTCGCCCTGAGCGTGGTCCCCCCGCCCCGGCCTCCCTCGTCGCCGGGACCCTCCGGCCCGCTCTCGGGCCTCGGGACGGTGGGCGGGTGGGCGCTCCTCGGGGCGCTCGCGGCCGTCGCCGCCCTCGCCCTGTTCGAGGGGCTGCTGCTCCTGCGCCCCCGCCGACCCCCCCGGCCCTCGGTCTGGGAGGACTGGGAGAATTCCGAGGGCCGCGAACCCCGCTCCCCCGAGCAGGGGGCCGAGTCGGCCGGAACCCCTCCGGAAGGCCCGGGGGAGTAGCCGTCCCTCTCCACTCGGGAGCGGAGCGTTTAATTTCCAACGGGCGTGGGGTCGGCAGGATGCCCCAACCCCCAGAGGAAGAGCCCTCGGCGCCGACGGCCTTCCGCGTCGAGAGGACCCTTCCCCCGGGCCGCTATCCGCTCACGCGGGTCTTTCCCGGGCTCGAGAAGCTCCCGTGCTTCCGGCGGCTCTGCCCCGAGGAGCCCCGCCGGCAGATGCTCGCCACCGAGACGTGCGTCGAGGTGGTGGACCAGGACCTCTGGATGTACGTCGCACCGCACGAGGATGCGGTGCAGCGGCGGCGTCGCCGGGGCTGGAAGCCCGTCGTGAGCGAGACGGACTGCGTCGTGGTAGGAAGGTCCCACCTCGCCGAGAGCCCCTCCATCGTCCTCTACCTGGACATCCTCCACGAGCTCTGCCACGTCTGCCAGCGCCAGGAAGGACGGGAGCTTTGGGACGAGACGTACGCCTATGTGGACCGGCCCACGGAGGTGGAGGCCTACCGCTTCGCCGTGGAGGAGGCGCGCAGGCTCGGGGTGAGCGACCGCTTCCTGGCCGGCTACCTCGAGGTGGAATGGGTCGAGCCGGCGGAGCATCAGCGCCTGCTCCGTACGCTCGGCGTATCCCCGGCCTAGGGAGGGGTCCGGGCCGAAGCGTCCGCCCGTGGGGGAAGAGGGCCGGGTCGACATCCACGTCGCCGAGCGGCCGGTCCGCCGGTCCCGCTCGGACCTGTGGTTCATCAGCTATCTGCCCCTCGCGCTCTCCGACGGGCTCGCCACCCCGCTCGTCCCCCTCCTGGCCCTCCTGGTCTTCCACACCAACGCCTTCGGGGTCACCATCGTCATCGCCGGGGCCGCCCTCTCCGAGGTCCCGTTCACCGTCCTCTGGGGCAACCTCTCCGACCGGGTGCGCCATCGGAAGTACTTCCTGGTGGCGAGCTTCGCCGTCGGAGGGGTGCTGCTGGTGGCGATGGCCCTCACCCGCTCGCTGACCAGCTTCTTCGTCCTCAACGTCCTCGAGGGGCTCGCCAGCAGCGCCTCCGCGCCGGTGGGGACGATGCTCCTGCTGGAGACGCGGACCAAGCGCTGGTGGCCCCGGGACCTGGGGTTCTTCGGCGTCGTCTCCGGGGTGGGGACGGTCATCGGGCTGGGGATCGGTTTCCTCTGGTTCTCGCTCGCTCCCGCCTCCACCGGGGCTCTCGCCGAGGAGACGCTCCGCTTCCTCCTGGGGTTGTCGGGGGTGCTCGCCCTGCTGGCGGCCGGGCTCGCCGCCCTCTGGGTGGAGGAGCCCCGCCAGATCCTCCCCCGGGAGGAGACCCTCCCCGTGGCGCGCCGGACCTCAGGCGTCCTGGAGCGCTTCCGCCGCTCCCGGCGGCGGCTGGTCTACATCGTGAGCCTGGCCCGGGGGAGCGCCGAGCGCATCCCCCGGGGCGAGTACGCCTTCCTCGGAGCGCTCTTCGTGATGAGCGTCGGCTTCCAGGTCTTCTACGGTCCCTTCCCGTACTATCTGGTGCAGGCGGCGGGGCTCGACGAAGGTGGGGTCTTCCTCGTCTACCTCACCTCCGCCATCGCGGCCACGGCGCTGTTCTACCACTCCGGGCTCCTGGTGGAGAAGGTCAACCCGAAGTGGGTCTTCATCGCGAGCCTGGTGGCCCGGGCGGCGTTGCTGCTGCTCTTCCTCGAGGTGATCCACGGGCTCCCCATCCCCTCCGCGGCCGCGGAGCTCTCCCTCGCCGGGCTCAACGCGGCCATGGGGGTGACCTGGGCGTTCATCTCGACGGCGAGCACGCTCTTCCTGCTCCGCCTGGCCCGGGGCCCGGCCCGGGGGAAGGCGCTGGGCTGGTACAACGCGCTCGCGGGCTTAGGAGGGCTCGCCGGGACGCTCCTCGGAGGGTGGGCCTACACCTACTACGGGAGCACGACGACCTTCGAGCTGGCGTCCTTCGCGGTGCTCCTGGGCGTGGCGGTCCTCGCCCCCATCGCCTACCGCCCGATCCCGTACCAGCCGGTCCCGCTCACGATCAAAGGGCCAGCTCCCAGAAGAGCCAGCGGACGAGGAGCCCCACTGCGAGATGTCCCAGGAATCCCTCCATCGCCGGAGGATAGCCCGAGAGGCTCACCGAGCGGAAGCGGCACTGCCCCTGGGCCAGCACCACGTTCCCCCGGAGCAGGACGATCTTCCCGGTGATGCGCTCGTGGAGGGTGAGCACGCTCCCCTCGTACTCTAGGGTGAGCGGCCCGAAGGCGCTCGAGCGGACCCGCCACTTCCGGTCCTCCTGCTGGAGGAGGATCTCGTCGCGCTTCCCGTCGTAGGAGACATGGGAGAGGACCGGGGAGCCCTTCTCCCCGGCGGCCACCTCGTAGTGGGTGGAGAAGAGCGCGCTGAGCGAGCGGACCACGGGGCTGTGCCCGCGGGCGATGGGGAGGGCCGTCCAGCGCTGCGGGCCCACCTCCACCGTGATCACGTTCTTGAGCACCCGGGCGGTGGCGACGACGGAAGGGGAACTCTCCGGGGACCCCCGGGCAAGTCTCTTTCCGCCGGAGCGCGCTCGGGGCTCGGAGGGGGAGAAATCCTGGCCCGCGGAGGGATGAGCGCCCACACCGAGTACCTCTGGATGGAGACGCCGGAGCGCCGGGGCTTCGTCAACCTCACCGACCGTGTCCGCGCCATCGTGGCCCGCTCCGGCGTCTGGGACGGACTCGTCCTCGTCTCCGCGATGCACATTACCGCGGCGGTCTACGTCAACGACGCCGAGCCCGGGCTCCTCGACGACATCGCGGCCTGGGCGGACCGGCTCGCCCCGCCGGGGGACTACGCTCACCATCGGACTGGGGAAGACAATGGGGATGCCCACCTGAAGAACCTGCTGCTTGGACACCAGGTGCTCCTCCCGGTGACCCGGGGGGAGCTTGATCTGGGACCCTGGGAGCAGGTCTACTACGCGGAGTTCGACGGGAGGCGCCGCAAGCGCGTGATCGTGAAGGTCCTGGGCCTGGGCCGCCCCACCGACGCGGCCTCCCCGGCCTGAACTAAGTAATCTTATAGTCAAAAGTAATCTCCAAGACGTGTACGCCCCCCTGCCGTCCGGGGAGTTGCGCCCCCCGAGCTTCCCGTCCGCTCCCGTCCGTCCCGAGCTGCTCGAGCGCGTCGGGGCCTGGGCCCGACGCGCCACCCGGGAGCCGCCCCGTGTGCTCGCCCTCCTCGGACCCCGGGGCTCCGGGACGAGCTACCTGGCGGCCCAGGCCGCCTCGGAGCTCGCCCGGGGGCTCACCTCGCGCTTCGCCTCGGCGCGTCCCCGCATCCTCCGGGTCGACCTGAGCGCGCAACGGACCTCCCACGGGACCCTCACCACCCTCTTCCAGCAGCAGGACCCAGGGTTCAACGGACGGGGCGCCTCCACCGAGCAGCTCGCGCTCCTCTGGCTCCGGCGCATGCGGACCGTCGGGGAGCCCTTCGTCCTCTGGTTCGACGACCGGCGCGGCGCCTGGCGGGACCTCCCCCGGGTCCTCACCCCCCTCCTCGAGCCGGAGCGCATCCTGCCCGAGGGTCGGAGCGGGCTCCCCCCCTACGCCCTGCTCCTCGCGGGCGAGGGCCCCGGGGGACCCTGGCGCGAGCTCCCGGGACTCCCCGACGTGCTCGAGGTCGCCCCGTTCACCCGCCCGGAGGTCGGGCGGATCGCGCTGGAGCATCTGGCCCGTTCGGCCGCTCGCCCGTACTCCCGGGAAGCCCCCCCGAAGTTGCGCGATCTCCTCCTCGCCGACGAGCTCGGGGTCTCCCGGGTCGAGGAACTCATCGAACAGGCCGCGGCCCGGGCACGGCGGGAAGGCTCCCCCTGCCTGGAGCCCCGGCACTTCGAGCCTCTCCCCCACGAGGTTCCCCGGGTCTACGAGGCCCGTCGGTTCGACGCCCTCCTCCTCGAGGCTCTGGCCTCGCTGTCCACGACGGATCCGGTCCCCCTTCCTCTCCTGCGCTCCCGGCTCTCGCGGCTCTGTCCGGAGGCCGGTCTTGGCCCCCCGACCCCGGCCCGGCTCTGGCGGCGCCTGACCCATCTGGAAAGGAAGGGACTCGTCCGACGCGAGGCGCGCGTCGGAGGGAACGGAGGGAGCCAGACCCGGGTCTCGCTTGGCGCGGTGGCTCCGTCCGATCCCGAGGAGCGCGAGGGGAAGCGCGTGCTCCGGCTCCACCTCTCCCCGGACGATCTCCGCTACCCCGGACCGGCCTCCGGGAGCCTTCCCCCCTCGTACCCCGACGATCCCCCCGTCTCCTCGTTGTCGCGCCGCCCCGAGCCCGGGGGAAGCTCCGAGCGCCGGGGCTGGTAGCGTGCCTGCGCCTGGGCCCGGACGCTCTCGGCGAGGGAGGTCGAGCCGAGGACCGCCGTGAGCTTGGAAAGGGGGGTAGCGGCCAGGGAGACCTGGTCCACGATCCCCTCCTCGTACAGCCGACGGGACCGGACCCGGCCGATCCCCCGCAAGAGGACCAGGTCGATGAGCTCCTCGCGGACGCCGTAGCGCACGCGGACCGAGAGGCGGTCCAGCGACCGCGCCAGCTCCCGTCGACCCCGGCGCGCCAGCTCGGCGAGGGAGGAGACCAGCCACTCCGCACGTTCCACGCGGGTCCGGAGGTCTCCCGCCCCGATGCGGAAGGCCTGGGTGACCTCGACGAGGGTCTTCCGGTCGTCGAGCCAGGCCTCGAGGAGGAGCGCGGTCTTGATCGAGCCGAGGAACCCCTCCTCCGACGGGACGAGCTCGTCCTCCTCCGGCTTCAGCAGCAACTGGTCGGCGTCGTCGAGGTAGCGGGCGGTGATCTCCGCCTCCTCCCCGGAGCGAAGGTAGAGCGGGGCCAGGTCGGGGGTGGCAGCGACCACGGCCAGATAGGCGAAGGTCGGGGTGGTGGGCCCGGCTCGGCCGAGCGCTCGCCGGAGCAGCACCGCCGTGACGGGGTCCAGGTAGAGGTCCGAGGTCAGGTGCCCGAAGTCCGTGGCCTTGAGCGGGTCCCCCGGCCGCAGCAGCTGGTGCCGCTCGAGGAAGCGCTGGGCCTCCCGGAGGTGACGGGAGAGCCCGGCGAGCGGCTCCTCGTGGCCGTAGAACGTCGCCCGGAAGAACTCCTCCACCCCCTCCCACGACCGCACCTCCCCCGAGGCGACCAGGGCGAGCAGGTGGGTGCGCAAGGTCGCCAGCGAAGCCAAGCGGCTGTCCACATCCTCCGGAGGGGCGGTGAGGTAGCGCTCCCGGAGCTCCAGCTCCTCCTCGGGGTCGCGGGCGAGGAGGACCGCCTCCCCGTACGGGTCGTAGCGCGGGCGCCCGGCCCGGCCACACATCTGCTGGACCTCCATCGCCGGCAGGGCGACCGGCGCGCCGAGGGTCTCCTCGTAGCGCGTGGTGTCGCGGACGATGACGCGCCGGGCGGGGAGGTTGAGCCCCATGGCAAGGGTCGTCGTCGCCACCAGGCACTTGAGCACCCCGGCCCGGAAGGCGCGCTCGACGACCGAGCGCTCCTCGTTGGTCAGGGAGGCGTTGTGGAAGGCCACGCCGTTCGGGACGAGCGCCTGGAGCTGCCGGACGGCTTCGGTCTCTTCCTCTCCGGCCCCCGCCAGGCGGGCCACCACCCCCTCGAGGGCCTCCCTCTCGGTCGCCGAAAGGGTCCGACCGATCCGCCGGGAGAGGGTGCTGGCCAGGCTTACCGAGCTCCTCCGGCTGTTGACGAAGACCAGGGCCTGCCCCCCCTCCGCGAGGGCTCCCCGGACGAGTTGCTCCACCGGCGTTCCCGGATAGGCGTGGGGCTTCTCGCTCCCGTCGAGGAAGGTGAGCACCCCCTCGCGGTACACCCCCAGGTGGAGCGGCACCGGGCGGAACGGGCTCAGGACGGCCACCGCGCCAAGCCAGTCGGCGAGGGCCCGGGCGTTCCCCACGGTGGCGGAGAGACCAATGACCTGGATCCCCCGCTGCCGCCGGCGCATCCGGGTGAGGCTGACCTCCAGGGTGGGCCCGCGTCCCGGGTCCCGGAGCAGGTGGATCTCGTCGGCGACGACGACCCCCACCCGGTCCATCCACGGGTTGCGGTGGCGCAGGAGGCTGTCGGCCTTCTCGCTGGTGGAGACCAGGATGTCCACCGACTCCAGCTCGGCGGTGGAGAGGTCGTGCTCCCCCATGGTGAGCCCGATCTTGAGCCCCAGGGCGCGGAACGGCTCGAGGTCGTGGAACTTCTCGCTCGCCAGGGCACGCAGAGGAACGATGTAGAGCCCCCGCCTCCCCTCGAGGGCTCCCTGGACAAGGGCCACATAGGCGATGAGGGACTTGCCGGCCGAGGTGGGGCAGGAGACGAGGACGCTCTTCCCCGAGAGGACCGGCCCCAAGGCCATCGCCTGCGGGGGGTAGAGCTGTTCGATCCCCTGGGCCCGGAGGACCTCCACGATCTTCGGATGGATCGCGAAACCCCCCAGCGGCACGCGGGCGCTGGGGTCCACTGGCGCGGGATCCTCCGCGGGGGAGGTGCGGACCGTCGACGGAGGGGCCGGGGAGGGGAGCACCCGCGAGGCCGGTTGGAAGCCCGGAAGCTCTCTCTCCGGGGGTCCGCTCTCCGGACGAACCCGTTCTCCCCGGGAGGGTGGGCTCATCCCCGCCCCGGTCGGGCCGCGAGCAACGCCCGGGCCAGGATGCGCTCCTGGATCTCGGTGGTCCCCTCGACGATCGTGAGCACCCGCGCGTCCCGGAAGAGCCGTTCGAGGGGGTTCGCGCCGGCACGGTCCACCGCTCCGCGGCCGACGGCATCGATCCCCCGGCTCGCCACCCGGAAGGCGACCTGAGAGGCGTACAGCTTCGCGGCGGAGGCCTCCGTCGCAAAGGGCTCTCCCGCGTCCCGCTTCGCCGCGGCGCGTTCCACCAAGGCCCGGGCCGCTTCCACCTCCACGAAGGAGCGGGCGAGCAGCGACGCTTGCCAGGGTTCCGGTTCGTCCGGCAGCCCTTCCCTCGTGGCCTCCAGGGCGGCCTCGGCGACGCCGAGCGAACAGGCGGCGATCCCGATCCTCCCCCCTTCCAGGGCTTCCATGGCGATGGTGAACCCCCTCCCCTCCTCCCCCAGCAGCGCCCCGTCGGGAAGCTCGCAGTCCTCGAAGACGAGCTCCACGGTCTCCGAGCCCCACAGGCCGAGCTTGTCGAGCTTCTGCGCCGTCGAGAAGCCCGGTGTCCCCTGAGGGACGAGGAAGGCGCTCACACCGCGCGAGGCGAGGGAGGGATCGTGCGTCGCGAAGGCCACCACCACCCCGGCGCTGGCCCCATTGGTGATGAACATCTTGCTGCCCTTGAGCCGAAAGCCCGCGGGGACCCGGGAGTAGCGCGTGGTCAGGCGCTGGGCATCGGACCCGACGGAGGGCTCGGTGAGCGCGAACGCGCCCAGGATCTCCCCCTTCGCCATCGCCGGCAGGTAGCGCTCCTTCTGCGCAGGGGAGCCGTGCTCTTGGATCGGGGCGGCGGCCACGGAATGATGGACCGCCACGAGCGTCGCGACAGCGAGGGAAGCGCGGGCGAGTGGGCGGAGGACCTCGACGAAGGTTCGCCCGTCGACCTCGCTTCCCCCGTACTCGCGGGGCAGGGTGAGGCCGAGGAATCCCTCCTTCGCGAGCCCCTCCAGCACTGAGCGGGGCATCCCCCCGTCCTTCTCGAGGTCGGGGACAGCCGGGAGGACCACGCGCTGGGCGAACCGCTCCGCACGCTCCCCCCATCCCATGACGACGGACGGGGGTTCGGTCCCCCCGCGCCGCGACGGGAGCGGGGCCTCCATGACGGGAGGCAAGCCCGGACCCCCTTAAGCGCCTTCCCGCGTCCGGTCCTCCGGCTCCCAGGCAGGACCTCGATGCAAATCCCCACCCCTCCTCCCGAAGCGCCCGCGTCTCCTACCCCCCCTCCACCTTCCCGGAAGGACCGGTTCTCCGCGCTGGACACCCTCGCTCTCGTGCGGGAGCTGCGCGCGCTCCCCCGGGTCTGGTTCGACAAGGCGAGCCAGCTGGAGGAGGGGCGGGTCATCATCTCGCTCAAGGTGCAGACCGAGGGGCGCTGGGAGTGGCTCATCGAGCCCGGGATCTTCTCGGTCCTGCGCCCGCACCAAACCACCCTTCCGGAAGAGCCGGGGGGCTTCTCCACCACTTTGCGCCGTCACCTGCAGGGGGCTCCGCTCCTGGGGGCAGAGCAGCCCGGCGGGGAGCGGTATCTCGAAGTGGCCTTCGGTCAGGGGGGCGGCGAAGAGCCGGCCCTGCGCGCCGTCGAACGGTTCGGGCAGGGGAACGTGCTCATGGTCGGCAGGTGTCGGTTCGTCGCGCTGC
>JAKATE010000021.1 GCA_021828085.1 Thermoplasmata archaeon
GCCCCTCGGGGGTGACCACGAGCTTGACCTCAGGGACGAGGGTCGAGATGACCCCCACCACTTCCCGGAGCACTTCCATTCGAACTCGCGCCCGGAACATGAGGGGACCCGTTCGTCGGCCCACCCGGCCCCCCCTTAAAACACTTCTCTTGAAGACGCGACAGGGTGAAAGCTCCTCCCCGCTTCCCCCTTCTGGGTCGGGGGCTCCACGGACCTCCGGGAGACCGGCCCGCAGGGCCGACGTGTCGATCCGGGAGCAATGGCGGTGAGGGAGGAGAGCGCCTACCTGCTCGACCTCGAGGCGGGCTACCAGACCCGCTTCACCTCGGTGGTGCGGGCACTCCCCCCGGGCGGGGCCATCCTCGAAAGCACGCTCTTCTACCCCACGGGGGGAGGGCAGCCGTGCGACCAGGGGCGGTTCAGGCTCGCCGACGGGAGTACGGTACGCGTGGACGCCGTGGAGTCCCGCTCGGGCACGACCGTCCATCGGATCCGTTCCCGGGACCTCCCACGCCTCTCCCCCGGCCTCGTGGTGGAGGGGGAGATCGACTGGGAGCGGCGCTATCGCCACATGCGGGGACACACCGGCCAGCATCTGCTCTCCGCGCTTGCGTTCCGCCGGTTCGGGCTCCGGACCGAGAGGGCCCGCATCGGGGGCGCCGGCGGGAGCTTCGAGCTCGCCGGGCCACTCCCCGGCCCCTCCTCCAGGGAGGAGCTCTACGCGCAGGCGAACGAGGAGTTCTTCACTCGTCCGGTCCGTGTCTCCTTGCGCTTCGTCTCCCCCGAGGAGCTCCTCCGGGAACCGGGACGGTCGGGCACGGAGCGCCTTCCGCAGGGTCTCGAGCGGATCCGCCTCGTCGAGATCGCGGGCGCGGACTTCGCCCCGTGCGGCGGGACGCACGTGCGGAGCACCGAGGAGGTCGGAACGGTCGTCGACGCCGGTGAGGTCCCGCTGGGCGGCGGAGGCGTGCGCCTGGAGTTCAGGCTCAAGGACCCTCAGCGGGCCGCACCCTCTCCCATTCCGCCCGCGTGAGCCCGTAGACGCCCACGTCGTGCCAGGTCCCGTGGTGGAAGATCGCCTGACGGAGGGTCCCCTCGCGGGCGAAACCGATCCGCTCGAGGAGCCGGAAGGACGCCGGGTTCCCCACGTCGACCACAGCCCCTACGCGCCCTACCGTCTGCTGGCTGAACACGTAGTCGGTGAGCAGCCCCACCGCCTCCGACCCGTAGCCCTTGCCGCGCTCGGCGGGGAGGCAGATGGCGTACCAGAGGTCGATGGTGTCGAGGGCGTTGTGCGCCCGGTAATAGCCCACGAGACCGATCGCCGCGGAGTCCGTGCGCCGCACGATCACGAAGCGGGGCGCGAGCGACCGCGCGTCGCCCGGAGCGGTGCGCAGGGAGTCCTCGAGCCCCTGGAAGCTGTCCACCTCGAAGCGGTCGAAGGGAGCCACCGCCTCCGGGTCATTGAGCCAGCGGAAGAGCAGCGGAAGGTCCTCCGGGGCCGGAGGGCGCAGGCTAACGTGCGGCCCCACCAGGTGTCCGCGCCGCGGCGGGCGGGGAGCGGGGGAAGGGGCGCTCACCGTCCGGCCCGGTCCTCTCCGGACCGGCCCTCCAGCTGGCGGGCCTCATGCTCCCCGCGCCGGGTCAGGTGGTAGACGGTCTTCATCTCGGTGTACCCCACCACGTACTGCAGACGGTGGGTCAGGTTCCCCTCGAGTTCCAGCCGGGAAAGGATCCGGCGCAGCTCCGAGACGGGAAGGCCGAGGGACCGGACCATACCGGACTCCGTGAGGTCCTTGCCGGCCTCGAAACGCCCGCGGGGGGTACGGTTCCGCCAGAGATGCAGCAGCACGATGCTGGAAGGGGTCGCGGGGCTTGGAGGGTCCACCGGGGCGGGGCGAAGGGTACCGGGTTCGCTCACGTGATGGTGGTGACCTCGTAGTTGACCATGAGGCCCTTCATCCTCCGGTGCATCTCGGTCACCATGTTGAGGACCTCATCGAGGCTCGCCCGGTTCTTCCACTTGTACACGAAGTCGTGCATGCCCATCGACTCCTCGAAGCCGAGCTCACGCATCACCTTGACCACGTCCTGAGGACTGGCCCCTTCGGAGCTGAAGATCACCCGTACGTAGGTTCTCATGGCCGTACCCCTTCCGGGGCTCAATTCTGGCAGGTGGCCTATGGGATATATATGCTCCTCGAGTCGGGCTCCTCGAAAATGGCCCCTACGTCGGAGCCCGCGGGATGGACGCTCGTCACCGGGGGGGCCGGAGGGATCGGGCACCGCCTGGTGAAGTCCCTCCGCGCACGGGGTCAGAAGGTCCGCGTGCTCGACAATCTCTCCTCTGGGACCCGGGGAAACCTCAGGGGCTTCGCCGGGGACCCCGGGATCGAGGTGATCGAGGCCGATGTCCTCGACGCAGGGGCGCTGGGGTCGGCGATCCGGGGCGTGGACTTCGTCTGGCATCTGGCCGCCAACCCCGACGTCCGGCGGGGAGGACGGGAGACGGACCTGGACCTCACCCAGGGCCCCGTCGCCACGCAGCGGCTGCTGGAGGCCATGCGTCGCGAGAAGGTCTCCCGCATCGCCTTCTCCTCGAGCTCGGTGGTCTACGGCCTCCCGCGCCTCTTCCCGACCCCCGAGGACTACGGCCCGCTCCTCCCCGAGAGCCTCTACGGCGCGGCCAAGCTCGCGTGCGAGGGGCTCGTGAGCGCCTTCGCGCACTCCTTCGGAATGACCGCGTGGGTCTTCCGTTTCGCGAACGTCTGCGGACCGGGGGCCACGCACGGGGTCATCTACGACTTCCTCAAGAAGCTCCAGGCGGACCCCCGCCGGCTCGAGGTGCTCGGCGATGGCCGGCAACGCAAGGGGTACCTCCACGTGGACGACTGCGTGGCGTCCATGCTCCACCTCACCGAGCGCACCCACGAGCCGGTGAACGTGTTCAATCTCGGACCCGGGGACACCTTCTCCGTCCGGGAGATCGCGGAGCGCGTGGTGACCCTCACGGGGACGAACGCGCGCATCGAGTACACCGGTGGGGAACGAGGCTGGCCCGGCGACGTTCCCCAGCAGGACCTGGCCATCGGGCGGCTGCTCTCCACGGGCTTCAAGCCCCGGTACGGCTCCGCCGAGGTGGTCGATCTCACCATCCTGAGCCTCATGCCGGAGCTCGGGTTCTCCCCCGTCGCTCCCCATGGCTAGGGCCGACGGCGTGACCGTCGTGGTGACGGTCCTCAATGACCGCCGCGTCCGACGGACGCTCCTGAGCCTGCTCGCGCAGACGCGCCCCCCCACGGAGATCCTCGTCGCTGACGGGGGATCGAGGGATGGCACGGTCGAGGTGGTGGAGGAGCTCTCCAAGGCCGACGGCCGCATTCGTCTGCTGCGCGCCCCGGGGACCATCGCCGAGAGCCGCAACGCCGCCCTCGACGTGGCCCAGGGGAGGTACATCGCCTTCCTCGACGCCGACGAGGTCGCCCCTCCCTCCTGGCTGGAGGCGCTGCTGCGGCCCTTCCAGGAGCCGAAGGTCGGCTTCACCGGGGGGCCGACGCCGGCGCTCCCGGGGACGACCCCTTCGCTCGGCGCCCGCTACTACGATGCGTACCTCCGGCGGTTCTACGACACGGTGGCCCGGGCGCACCCTCACGCGCTGCCCATGGGGAACTCCGCCTGGCGGCGGGAGGTCTTCGAGCAGGTCGGTCGGCTGGACACCACCCTGGATCCGCGGGCCTCCAGCGAGGACCAGGACTTCGCGCTCCGCGCCCTCCATGCCGGCTGGACGGGGATCTACGCGCCGGAGGCCTGGGTGGACCACGACTACACGGGGCTCACGCTGCGCTCCCTGCTGAGGAAGCAGGCCGCCTACGCCCAGGGGGGGTATGTGGTCTGGCGACGTTCCGGCAGCACCTACGAAGCCAGCGGAGGAAGGCTCCTCCCCTATCTCCTCCCTCACTTCCTCGCCCTCCTGGGGGGGGTGCTCTGGCTCGCCCTGCCGGGGGCCGGGTACTGGGGAGAGGGTCTGGCCCTCCTGGGGGGACTTCTCCTCCTCGCCCTGGTCCTGGTGCTGGCCTATCAGGGACTCCGGGAGGAGGGGCGCTACCCCGGCTGGAAGCTCCGTCCCCTCGAGATCCTCCGTCGGTGGGCCACGGCGTGGGGGGCCCTGCGCGGGTTCGCCCGGTACGGTTGGAGCGGACGGCGCAATCTCCCGGCGTCGCCTCCCAGAAACACTTAAGAGGGGCGTCGGGTGGGCGCGTCGATGAGCGACTCCGGGCCCGCACCCACGGTAGCGAAGGGGGACCTGATCCGCCTGGACTACGAGCTCTGGGGTGAGTTCGGTGGCAAGCGCGAGCTCCTCGATACCACGCTCGAATCGGCGGCCAAGGCGGCCCACGCGGACGCTCCGGCCAACGTGGAGTTCCGCCCCCGCGCGTTCGTCGTGGGGAAGGAGCTCTTTCCGGGGTCCGTAGGGAAGATCGAGGGCGCCCTGGAGGGCGCGAAGGTCGGGGACGAAGTGGTCCGAAAGTTCGCTGCCGGCGACGCCTTCGGTGAGCGGGACCCCGAGCTGGTGGAGAGCTTCTCCACCCAGCGCATCTACCGGCTCCCCGAGATGCGGCGGGAGGACGCGCATCTGGACCTCGGGACGGTCCTGAACATCGGGGGACGTTCCGGCCGCGTCAGTCTCATCACCGCGGGCCGGGTGAAGGTCGATTTCAACCGCCCCCAGGCCGGTCGCCAGGTGGAGTTCAAGTTCAAGGTGCTGGAGAAGGTCAGCGAACCTTCCCATGTCGTCACCACCGTGCTCGACATGGAGTACGGAAAGGGCAGCGAGTTCGACGTGAAGGTCCAAGGGGACGAGGTCTCGGTGGGCCTGCCGGACCGCGCGCTCTTCGATCTGAACTGGCTGGTGGCGAAGGCGCGCGTTGTCGAGGACCTTCGTGCCCTGCTCAAGGTCCAGAAGGTCTCCTTCACCGAGGAGCACAAGACCCCCGCACCGAAGGAGAAGCCCGCCGCGAAGGCCGGGGCCAAGGCGCAAGCGCCTCCGGCGGTCGCCCCGGCGGCCGAAGGGGCGGAAGCCGGCTCGAAGGCCTAAAGGGCCGAGGGGTTTGACCCGCGCGGTCCGCCTGTTCGTCCGCGGGCGGGGAGTCCTGAGAGGTCTTGGTGCGCGCAGCGGTCGTGGGGGCCGGGGCGGTCCTGTTGGGGATTGGAGTGGTGCTCAGCCTCTGGGCCGTGGCGCCGGTGGTCGCCAACCAGTCGCTGGGATCGGACGGCGCGGCGAGCTGCTCCGTGGCAGTCTGCTTCAGGACCGACAGCCTCCTCGGTCCGCAGTTCCTCCAGCTGGACTGGTCGACCCCCTCGCCGTCCCCCTCCGCCCCGGGGCTGCTCCCCGTGGCGCTCGCTGTCGTGGACTGCGGCAGTTCGGCTCCCGTCTCGGACCCCGTGACGGGCGTTCTCTCCTGCCCGGAGAGCTGGGACCTCGTCCTCAACGCCTCCAACGCCGGATCGACCTCCTTCTTCGTCCCGGGGGGGACCTGGATCGTGGTGCAGGGACTCCTGGGCCTCTCCCACGCGAACGTCACCGTGACGGTCCGCGCCACGTATTCGAGCGCAGGGACCGTGCTCTGGCTCGCCGGATTGGTGCTCCTTGCGGCGGGTACCCTCCTCCCGGGAGGCCGTCACGGGGCTCCCGCCCCCGCACCGCAGAGCGTCCCCGGGACCCCTCCCCCCACGGCAGAACCGTCGCCCGCCGAGATTCCCTCGGCTCGCGAGCGAGGGTGAACCCCGCTCCCGCGTTCCACTGCCCCCGCGCGGCACCTGGACAGCTCTCCCCTTGAGGAGCTGGAGGGACGGGCGTTACTGCTTTCAGTAATGCTTAACTGGAGGGGCACCTCCCCGTCCCCGGGTGTCCAGATGATCCGGCGCTGGGCCTACATCGGTCTCGCGATCTTCGTCGTCGGCATCGTGATGCTCTCGGTGGGTCTCTACGGGACCCTTCACGGTCTCCACACCGTGGGGCCCTTCACGCAGCGCTCCGCGGGAGAGTTCGTCTCCCCGGAGCTCAACTTCACCTCCCAGGCGACGGTGACCATCCTCCACCCTCCCTCGGGCATGGGCTTGGTCGCGGCCGCGAACCTTTCGGAGGTGAACGCCTCGACCTTTTCGACCTACGCCATCCCTCCGGCGACGGCCTCGGGCGGGACCTATGGCTACCTCCTCAATGCGGGGAGCTACTACGTGGTCTACTTCGGCTCCACGTCCCCGTCCGGGGCCTCGGTGGATTATCTCTACCTCTCCGAGGTCACCGGTTACGGTGCCCTGACCATCGTCGGGCTCGGCCTCGCCGTCGGTGGCGGCATCTTCGGATTGATCGGCGTCTTCAAAAAGCCCAAGCGAGGGACGGTCCCCCCACCCCCGGGTGCCTTCCGCCCGTCCTGAGCCCCGCGCGTTGGAGCGGGACGGGTGTACGTCAACCCCACCGACTTCCTGGCACCGGGGATCGCCCTGGTTGTCGGGACCCTCCCCGTGCTGTACTTCCGGAGGAACGCCGCGCTCTTCGGGATCGCAGCGCTGGCCTACTTCGTGGCCATCGGCGGGAAGGTCGTGGTGGAGGGGACGTTCCCCTCGTTCTTCTCCCGCGCGGCGATCCCCACCTATCTGGCCTACGGGCTTCTCACCTTCTTTCTCGAGGTGGGTCTCGCCTGGGCGTTCCTCCATAGCCTCCGAGGCCAGCTTCCGGCCCCGGACCAGAGGCTCGGCTGGGTCTACGGGACCGATCTCGCGTTCTTCGAGAACGCGATCCTCCTCGGCCTCCTGCCCCTCCTGGAACTCCTCGCCGTGAGCCAGCCCTCCGTCACACTCGCCGGGGGCGCGGCCTACTCGGCGAGCTTCCTCCCGAGCGCCCTCCCCTACCTGGGGGAACGCACCGCTTCGCTCATCGCCCACGGCGTCTGGGGGCTCGTCGCCTACGTGGCCGTGGTCCGGAACCGCGCCCGTCTAGTGTGGGTCACGCTCCCCCTGGCCTTCCTCGATTCGATCGCTTCCTGGTGGGACTTCACGCACGCCGTGAGCTATCCGGTGCTCATCGGAGGCTTGCTGGCGTACGTGCTCGTGGCCTCCTACTTCGCGCTCTGGGCAGCCGGGCTCCTCCCGGGCGCGCTTCGGGCGCTCCGACCGGAGCGACGCGAGGTCCCGACCCCGGTGGACGGCTAGGGCGCATCGTCCATGGCAGGGGGGCGGGAGGGGCACTCTGCGCTCGTCCGGGGAATCCGGGAGGTGGGGAGCGGGCCCGAGCGGTCTACCCACCGGATCCCCCGAGCGGCCCTTCTCTGCCCGCCGCAGGAGGGAAGGCGTCCGCTCAGCGGCCTTCGACGAGGAAGAGGATCCCCGCGAGCAACGTGAAGAGGCCGGCGAGCGCGGCGAGAAGCCCGAACCCGAGGACCAGCCAGACCACGACCGCGAGGACCACGAGCACGACGCCGCCGGTGACCGCACCGTCGTGGCCGCCGTGGCTCCCCCAGGACGCGAAGATCCCTACAAGGATCCCGAGCACGACGGACAGGACCACCCGGGTGAGCGTGGAACCAAGGGTCCCGAGGACCGAGTGTCCGAGAGCGAGGAAGATGATGCCCGAGATGAACGAGACCAGGGCGAGCAGGAAGAGGAGAACGGCCCCCACGATGCCGAAGAGGAATCCCAGGCCTCTCCCGTGCACTTTCACCCCGTTCGCGTCCCATAGGCCAGGAGAGGGCCCCCCCAGGCGGTCGGACGCTACGCCCGGGTCTACCCTCGAGGCTTCTTAGTTCTTTGTCCCAGGAAGGCGGCCTCCCATCCCATGCCAGGCCTGTTAGGCTCCCCTCGAAGGGAGGACGGGCGCTGCTCCGCCGGGATTTGATATCCGTTCCGTGCCTGCCCTGCTCGGGGCGGGCCGTGGGCGACGTCCCGGGAGGCACTCACATGTCCACCATCGGGCCGCCTGAGCTCTCCATTCCCCGGATCCGGCTCAACCAGGGAGGAGAGATCCCTGCCATCGGGCTTGGGGTCTTCAAGAGCGAGCCCGGGGCCGTCACTCGCAACGCCGTCCACTGGGCGCTGGAAGCAGGATATCGGCACGTGGACACGGCTGCGCTCTATCGGAACGAGTCCGACGTGGGCCTTGCGCTCCGGGAGAGCGGGCTCCCCCGGGACGAGCTTTTCGTCACCACCAAGCTGTGGCATACGGAGCAGGGGTTCGAAGCGGCGCAGCGGGCGGCCCACGCCAGCCTGGAGCGCCTGGGCCTCGACTATGTGGACCTCTACCTCATCCACTGGCCCCGAGCCGACCCCCCTTCCCTCCGACTGGACTCGTGGAAGGCGCTGGAGAAGCTCCAGCGCGAAGGACTCTGCCGGAACATCGGGGTCTCCAACTACGCCCGTCGTCATCTCGAGGAGCTGCTCGAACACACGAGCGTCGTACCGGCGGTGGACCAGGTCGAGTTCCATCCCTTCGTCTACGACCCGGACCTTCTCGATTTCTGCCGCGAGAAAGGGATCCGGGTCGAGGCCTGGTCCCCCCTCACCCGCTCGGAGAGGCTCGACCATCCGGAGATCCTCCGGATCGCCCGCGGCCATGGGCGCACGCCCGCCCAGGTCCTCCTGCGCTGGGGCTTCCAGCACGGGATCGTCGAACTCCCCAAGTCCGTCCACCAGGAGAGGATCCGGGAGAATGCGCGGATCTTCGACTTCTCCCTGACCGACGAGGAGATGCACGTCCTCGACGGGCTCCGGGACGGCAGGCGCGTCGGGCCGGACCCCCGGGAGATCCCCTGAGGGTCGAAGCTCATCCGGCTCCCGCGGCTCGGTCCCTCCCCTTCGGGCCCTCGGCGGACGGGCCGAGGAGGTCCTCGAGGGCCCCCAGCGGAACACTCACCCACGACGGACGGTGGTCGAGCTCGTAGCGGATCTCGTAGAGCGCCTTTTCCACCACAAAGAACGCGAGCCAGGGGTCCCCCCGGCCCGTCGGGGGCTCCACGGGGGAGCGTTCCTCCCGGAGCCGCTCCGAGTATCCCTTCAGGAATCCGTCCTGTAACCGGTGGGACAGCTCCAGGACCGTGGAAGGGGACTCCGGAACGACCCGGGCCCCCGGGAGGCCGGGGGACCGGGCCAGATAGTCGAGCGATCGGAGCATCCCGGCCACATCCCGGAGGGGAGGATGCTTCTCCCGACGCTCCGAGAGCGGGCGCGCCGGCTCCCCCTCGAAATCCAGGATGACCGGTCCCCGGTGGGTGGAGAGCACCTGCCCCAGGTGATAGTCGCCATGGATGCGGGTGCTCCAGGGCCGACCCCCCTCGCCGATCCCCACCCGGTCACGGAAGCTCTCCAATTCCGTGCTCCGGGCCTGGAGGGCGCGCGCGCGGTCCCGGACCGGGCCCTCCATCCCCGGCAGGGCCCGGTCAAGGCTCTCCATCGCCGTGGCGAACGTCCCGGACCAGCGGGACTTCCAGCGGGCGAGCCGGGAGGCCTCCAGCGGCTCCGGCCGGAACGCGGGGGGCGCTTCGGTTGCGCCCGCCAGCGCGACGTGGAGCGACGCGGTCACCCTTCCGAGATCTTCCACGAGCCGCAGGAGCGCAACCCCGGTCGGGCCGTCCGGCTGAGCCCGGAGGTCCCGTCCCACCGACCAGAGGTCCCCCTCGTTCCTCTCGAACTCCTGGGTCGAGCCGAGGACCGCGACCGGAAACCCGGGGGCGGTGTACTCCAGGACCCCCACCGGTCGCGGCACCTGATGGAAGGATGTACTCCCCCAGAGGAACTCCGGCATCTCCACATCCGGATTCTCTCCGGGCTGGATCGCCCGGAAGTGCTTGTGGACGATCTGCTCGGCCAGGATCACCGAGGAGTTGCTCTGCTCCACTCCCACGGGCCGGCAGGGGGCACCCGCCGGTATCCTCGCCCGCCACGACGCCGGATCGCTCAGAGGCCGGTAGCTCAGCCGGCCCTCTCGGGTCGGGACCGGACCCTGGATCGCGAGGTCTACGAGCATCCACCGGACCAGTGGCCCCATGGCCCCGGGAGCGAGGGGTTCCAGGGTCTCCCCGTCGACGAAGTAGCTGTAGAGGACCGGCGCGCGGTCCCCGAACGAGACCTTGAGCAGCCACCAGCGGACCGCTCCTCCCGGGACGGGAAGCTGCGCCTCGTCCACCGGTTCGAGGGAGCGTATCAAGGAGGATTTCTCCCCGAAGAAGCGCTCCTGCGGGAGCTGAGCTCTCAGGCGCCGAAGGGCCGGCTCCACCTCGGTCACGTGCGGGGCCGCCCCTCCCTCCGCGACGTGGACCTCAGGGAGGGGGGAGGCTCCCGGGCGCCCGGAGATCGAACCAGAAGAAGGCGTGGGGGGTGAGGGTGAAGAAGTACGGCAGCTCCCCGATCTTCGGGAAGGCTGCCTGGCTGAGGACCTCGACCGGGGTCCACCCATTGTACTGGGGAAGGGAGATCTCGGCCGCGGTGGGGGCGCGGGAGAGGTTGTACACGCAGAGCAGGTGATGGTCCCCGAGCGAACGGAGGTAGGCGAGGACCTTCCGGTTGGGAAGGTCGAGGAACTGGAGGGAACCCTCCCCGAGGACGTCGTTGAGCTGGTGCCGGACCTGGATGATGTTGCGGAGCCAGCGGAGCAGCGAGGTGGGCAGCCGGAGCTCCGCCTCCACGTTCCGAGCCTCGTAGTGGAAGTTCGGATTGACGATCACGGGGTTGTAGAGGAGCTCCGTGTCCGCCCGCGAGAACCCCGCGTTCCGGTCCGGGGACCACTGCATGGGCGTCCGGACCCCGTTGCGGTCCCCCAGGTAGATGTTGTCCCCCATCCCGATCTCGTCGCCGTAGTAGAGGAAGGGGACCCCGGGGAGGCTGAAGAGCAGCGCGTGGAGCATCTCCAGGGTCGCCCGGTCGTCGTCCACCAGGGGGGCGAGCCTCCGACGGATGCCGAGGTTGAGGCGCATCTTGGGGTGCTTCGCGTACTCGTGGTACATGAAGTCCCGCTCCTCGTCGGTGACCATCTCGAGCGTGAGCTCGTCGTGGTTGCGGAGGAAGATCCCCCAGTGGCAGGTGGGAGGGATCGGAAGGGTCTGGTTGATGATGTCCACGATGGGCAGCCGGTCCTCCTTGCGGAGGGCGACGAAGACCCGGGGCATGAGCGGGAAGTTGAACGCGAGATGGAACTCATCCTCGTTGCCGAAGTACGGCTTCACGTCCTGCGGCCACTGGTTCGCCTCCGCCAGCAGCACGGACCCCGGGAACTCGCGGTCGACGAGGGCTCGGATCTCCTTGAGGTAGGCGTGGGTCTCCGGGAGGTTCTCGCAGCTGGTCCCCTCGCGCTCGAAGAGGTACGGGACCGCGTCGCAGCGGAAGCCGTCCAGCCCCCGCTTGAGCCAGAAGCGGACCACGTTCTTCATCTCCTCGCGGACCTCGGGGTTGTCGTAATTGAGATCCGGCTGGTGGCTGTAGAAGCGGTGCCAGAAGTACTGGCCCGCCACGGGGTCCCAGGTCCAGTTGGAGCGCTCGGTGTCCCGGAAGATGATCCGGGTGCCCACGTAGCGCTTGTCGTCGTCGCTCCAGACGAACCAGGAGCGCTTGGGGCTCTTGGGGTTCGAGCGGGCCTCCTGGAACCACGCGCACTGGTCCGAGACGTGGTTCATCACCAGATCCGCGATGACCCGGATCCCCCGCTGGTGGGCCTCCGCGATGAACGTGTCGAACTGCTCCAGGGTCCCGTACTCGGGGTGGATGCTGTAGTAATCCTCGATATCGTAGCCGTCGTCCCGGAGGGGGGAGCGAAAGTACGGCAAAAGCCACAGGCAGTCCACTCCCAGGTCCACCAGGTACTCGAGCTTCTGCGTGAGGCCGGGGAAGTCCCCGATCCCGTCCGCGTTGCTGTCGAAGAATCCGCGGACGGAGAGCTCGTAGAAGATGGCCCGCCGGTACCAGAGCCGGTCGGTCCGATCGATCTCCGCGCTCACGGCTCCACCCGCAGGATATGTGCGACCTGGACGCCGGGATCGAGCTTGACGTAATTGCGCCGCCCCTTCCAGGTGTAGATCCGGTCCGTGAGCAGGTCCCGGACCCGGAACTCGGAGTCCTCGGCGAGCCCCAGCGGCTCGAGCGGCACGCTCACCAGGGACTCCAACGTCCGCTCCGGAAGGACGTTGGCGATGACGAGGAGCGGGCGACCCGGGGTCCGGGGCTTGCGGTAGTAACCCAGGAGCCCCGCGTTGTCGACCGGGAAGAAGCCGAGCTCGCTGCCCGGACGTAACGCCGGCTCCTCGTGGCGGATCCGGTTGAGCCGGGCGAGGAGGGGGCGGAGGTTCCCGGGGGCGGAGGGGTCGCGGTGGACCACCCGGTACTTCTCCGAGTCGCGGTACTCCTCGCTCCCCTCGACGCCTTCCCGCTCGAGGAATTCGTAGCCGCTGTAAACCCCCCAGAGGGGAGAGAGGGTGGCCGCCAGCACCGCTCTCACCTCGAAGGCCGGACGGCCCAGGCGCTGGAGGACCGGCGAGAGGATGTCGGGGGTGTTGACGAAGAGCATGGGGCGGAAGTACTCTCGGAGGGGGGCCGAGGAGAGCTCGGTGAAGTACTCCCGGAGCTCGGAGGAGCTGTTCCGCCAGGTGAAGTACGTGTACGACTCGGAGAACCCGAGGCGGGCCAGGCGGTACATGATCTTGGGCCGAGTGAACGCCTCGGAGAGGAAGATGGTGTCCGGGAAGCGCTCATGGACCTCCCGGATGAGGCGCTCCCAGAAGTCGAAGGGCTTGGTGTGGGGATTGTCCACCCGGAAGATGCGGACCCCGCGCTCCGCCCAGAGAGCGACCAGGTCGATGAGCGCCCGCCAGAGTCCCTCCCGGTCCGGGGACTCGAAGTCGAGCGGGTAGATGTCCTTGTAGCGTTTCGGGGGGTTCTCCGCGTAGCGTATGGAGCCATCCGCCCGGTGGGAGAACCACTCCGGGTGCTCGTGGACCCAAGGGTGATCGGGGGAGCACTGGAACGCGAGATCGAGGGCGATCTCCAGCCCCAACTCGGCCGCCCGCTGCCGGAAGTGTTGGAAGTCCTCCAGCGTCCCCAGGCCCGGGTCGATCGCCTCGTGCCCGCCGGCCGCGCTGCCCACCGCCCACGGGCTTCCGGGGTCCCCCGGCCCCGGAGCGTCGCTGTTCCCCCGGCCCCTCCTCGCCGTGGTACCGATGGGGTGGATGGGGGGGAGGTAGAGGACATCGAAACCGAGCTCGGAGATCTCGGGAAGACGTTCCTCGGCTTGCCGGAAACTGGCAGGAGCACGGTCGGAAGGCCCGAGCGAGCGTGGGAAGGCCTCGTACCAGGCCGCGAAACCGGCCCGCTCGCGGTCCACCCAGGCCGTGTACCAGGGCTCCGGGCCCACCAGGTCCGCGCGGGGCTGGAGCCTTCGGGCCGCCTCCCGGACCGAGGGGGACTGCAGCCGGGTCAGGAGATCCTCCCTCGGATCGGAATCGAAAGCGGCGATCGCTGCCTGCAGAGTTCCGTACTCCTGGTCGGTGGCCCGGGCACGGCAGGCCTCCAGGATCTCCCGGCCGGCGGGAAGGTCAGGGGTGATGTCCTCCCCGGCCTTCGACCACTTGAGCAGGGAGTCGATCCAGCCGCCGTACCGGTCGGTCCAGGCACAGAAGCCGTAGCGCCAGAGCCCCGGGCGGTCCACCAGGAAGGTGCCGGTGTAGTGATCGTTCCCCTCGGCGGTGAGGAGGGCTTCCGAGGTCTCCTCCGAGCCCGGGGGCATCCAGCAGATGCTGGCCGTGAGCGGCTCCGAGCCTGGGCGGATGGCATCGACGGAGACCTCGACGTGGTCCCCCACCAGCCGCTTGATCGGGAAGCGCCCGCCCTCCAGGACGGGTTCGGGGGACTCGAGGACCACGACCGACGGCGGGCGCACCGGCCCTTCCGACGAAGTTCCGCGTCGGCTCCCACTGCGCCGGGTCCCCGGGCGCGACTCTGGCTTCTTTCTCAGGGCAGGCATGCTTCCCCCACGCTCCGCGCGGACGCGAAGGAGGAGGTCACGCGATAAAGAGTACGGGGAAAATCCCGGGAGGAGCGGCGGGCCCCGGGGGGCCTCGGTCTCACCCGAAGCGGGATCGCGTTGACCCTCCTCCGTCCCCATTCCTTCGAGGGGCCTTGGGACATCGAAGGGGGGCCGGAGCGCGAGGAAGGGCCGTTCGTACTCCCCGCTTTAAACCCCGACCGCTCTGGCACTCCCCGCGTGGTCGACGTCGGAAGGACCGGTCCCGGGAAGCTTAACGGTCCCGGGACGGTCCCTCCCCCTCCGGCAGGCACGTCGGCCTTCAAGGCAGAAACGAAATGCGTCCCCGGACCAGAGCCCCCTCGGATCGGTTCAGTCTGCTCACGGAGGAGGATATCTTCCTCTTCAACCAGGGGACCCACTACCGGTTGTACAACAAGCTCGGGGCGCACCCGATACGGGTCCACGGGGAGGCGGGAACGTACTTCGCGGTCTGGGCCCCCAACGCCGAGTCCGTCAGCGTCATCGGGGACTTCAATGAGTGGAGCCCGGGTCGCAATCCCCTCTCCCCCCGCGCCTCTTCCGGGATCTGGGAGGGGTTCCACCGGGACATCGGGCCGGGCGCGCTGTACAAGTTCCGGATCCGCTCGCGCGTCCAGTCGTACACGGTGGACAAGGCCGACCCCTTCGCCTTCTCGGCCGAGGTGCCTCCGCGGACGGCCTCCCGGGTGACCGAGCTCTCCTTCGACTGGCACGATGCCTCCTGGATGGAGCACCGGGGGCAGGCCAACGCGCTCTCCTCCCCGATCTCGGTCTACGAAATGCACCTGGGGTCGTGGCGCCGCGTCCCCGAGGAGAAGAACCGCCCGCTCACCTACCGCGAGATGGCCCCTCGGCTCGCTGACTATCTCGTGGACATGGGTTTCACCCACGTGGAGTTCCTTCCCGTCATGGAGCACCCTTTCTATGGTTCGTGGGGCTACCAGACCACCGGCTACTTCGCCCCCACCTCCCGCTACGGCTCCCCCTCCGACTTCATGGCCCTGGTGGACCACCTTCACCAGCGGGGCCTCGGCGTCCTCTTGGACTGGGTCCCCTCCCACTTCCCCACCGACAGCCACGGCCTGGCCTTCTTCGACGGCACGCACCTCTACGAGCACGAGGATCCCCGGCAGGGGGTGCACCCGGATTGGAACAGCTACATCTTCAACTACGGCCGGAACGAGGTCCCCTCCTTCCTCCTCAGCAGCGCCCTCTTCTGGCTCGATGTCTATCACGCCGATGGCCTCCGCGTGGACGCCGTGGCGTCCATGCTCTACCGCGACTTCTCCCGCAAGTCCGGGGAGTGGATCCCGAACGAGCGGGGAGGCCGGGAGAACCTCGAGGCGATCGCCTTCCTCCGGAGGCTCAACGAGATCGCCTACGGCGAGGGGCGGCCCATCCTGATGGTCGCAGAGGAGTCCACCGCCTGGCCGATGGTCTCCCGCCCCACCTATCTGGGGGGGCTCGGCTTCGGGCTCAAGTGGGACATGGGCTGGATGCACGACACCCTCGACTACCTCTCGCGAGACCCCGTGCACCGGCGCTTCCACCATCAGGAACTCACGTTCCGGTCCCTCTACGCCTTCCACGAGAACTTCCTCCTCCCCCTTTCCCACGATGAGGTCGTCTACGGCAAACGCTCGCTCCTCGGAAAGATGCCGGGGGACGACTGGCAGCGCTTCGCCAACGTGCGGCTGCTCCTCGGCTACCAATTCTCGCAGCCGGGGAAGAAGCTCCTGTTCATGGGCGACGAGTTCGCCGAGGATAGGGAATGGAGCCATGAGGCGAGCCTCGACTGGCACCTCCTCGCGGACCCCCGCCACCAGGGGATCGCTCGCTGGGTACGGGACTTGAACCGCCTCTACCGGGAGATGCCGGCCCTCCATGACCACGAGTTCGACGCGACGGGCTTGCGGTGGATCATCGGCAACGACGACGCCCAGAGCGTCTACGCCTACCTGAGGAGCGCTCCCGCGGGAGGCTCGCCCCTCCTCGCGGTGGGGAACTTCACCCCCGTCCCCCGTCACGGCTACCGCATCGGGGTCTCCATGGCAGGGCCGTGGCGGGAGCGCCTGAACAGCGATGCCGACAGCTATGGGGGAAGCGGGATGGGGAACCTGGGGAAGGTCGCCTCGGACCCGGTCCCCTTCCACGGCCAGCCGTTCTCGCTCTCCCTGACCCTCCCCCCGCTCGCCTGGCTCTTCCTCACCCCGGAGGGGGAGCGCTAGGTCGGATGCTCCGCGGGAACCTCGGAGCGGTACCCCATACCGACGAGTCCACCCACTTCCTGGTCTGGGCCCCCCGCGCCCCGCGCGTGGAGGTCCATCTGCTCTCCCCTCCGGAACGCTCGGTCCGGTTGAGCCCCCTCAAGGATGGCTACTTCGGCGCCGAGGTGGATCGCTGTCCGCCCGGGACCCGATACCGGTTCCGTCTCGAAGGGCAGGGAGAGTTCGCCGATCCGGCGAGCCGGCGGCAGCCGGACGGTGTCCTCGGTCCCTCGGAGGTTACCGAAGCCCTTCCCGCCCGGATCCCTCGCTCCTGGGGGAGGGGGCGGCGGCTCGAGGAGTACGTGATCTACGAGCTCCACGTGGGTTGCTTCTCCCGAGAGGGGAGCTTCGCGGCCATCGTTCCGGAGCTTCCCCGGCTGCGGGCCCTCGGGGTCACCGCCGTGGAGCTCATGCCCGTGAGCAGCTTCCCGGGCCAGCGGAACTGGGGCTACGACCCGGTCCTCCCCTGGTCCGTTGCCGAGAGCTACGGGGGACCCGAGGCGCTGAAATCGCTGGTCACCGAGCTGCATCGCCACGGTCTCGCGGCCGTCCTCGACGTGGTCTTCAACCACTTCGGTCCGGAGGGGAACTCTCTCCCTCGCTACGGGCCGTACCTGCGGCAGGACGCGCGGAGCCCGTGGGGGGACGCGGTGAACCTCGATGGGCCCGGCAGCCCCGCCGTGCGACGTTATTTCCGGGAGTGCGCGCTCCGCTACCTCGACGAGTTCACCTTCGACGCCCTGCGCCTGGATGCGGTGCACGCCCTCGTCGACCGGTCGCGACCTTCCTTCCTGGAGGAGCTCCAGCAGGCCGTGGAGCGGCTCGCCCGCCGCCGGCGCCGTCGCCTCTATCTCATCGCGGAGCAGGACAGCAACGACCCGCGAACCCTCCTCCCGAGGAACGCGGGCGGTTGCGGGCTCGCCGCACAGTGGGATGATGACTTCCACCACGCCCTCCACGCGTGGCTTACCGGGGAACGGGAGGGGTACTACCAGGACTTCGGGCCGGCGGGATCGCTCGCGCGGGTCTTCGAGCGCGGGTACCTCTTCACCGGTCAATACTCGAAGTTCCGCGGCCGACGCCACGGCCGACCGACGCGCGGACTCACGCCCCGCGCCTTCGTCGCCTATGCACAGAACCACGACCAGGTGGGCAACCGGATGCGGGGCGAGCGTCTGGTCCGTCTCGTGGGGCGCCGAAGGGCCCGGGTCGCGGCTGGACTGGTGATCCTCTCCCCCTTCCTCCCCCTGCTCTTCATGGGGGAGGAGCGCGCGGTGGGCTCCCCTTTCCTCTACTTCTGCGACCCCCGGGATTCGGCACTCGCCGAACGGATCCGCCAGGGGAGGAAACGGGAGTTCCGCTCCTTCCACTGGTCCGGCGAACCCCCCGACCCCTGCTCCCCACGGACCTTCCGACGGAGCCGCCTCCCCCCACCGGAGCGGGGGATCGGACCGACGGAGAGATACTACCGGGCCCTCCTGCGGCTGAGGTCCCGGTGGGGATTCGGGCGCGCCCCCTGGCCGCTCCGCGCCTCCCCCCCGGGGAGGCAGGAGGCGCAAGCGCTTTTTCTCCTCCAGGGAGTGGGCGCGAGGATGAGCCTGCTCATCGCCCGGCTCGGGGAGGGCCCCCTCCCGCTTCCTTCCTGGGCCCGCCGGAGGTGCTGGCGTAAGATCCTCGACTCGGAGAGCGAGCAGTGGGGCGGGGTGGGCGCCTCAGGACCCCGGTCGCTCTCCCCTTCGAGTTCCGCGCCCCCCGCGAGCTTCTCCGAGGGTCTCACTTTCTGGGCCGAAGGTACCAGCCCGAGCTGAATGGAACGCTTCGTCTGCGTCCACGGCCACTTCTACCAGCCCCCCCGGGAGAACCCCTGGTTGGAGCGCGTGGAGCTCCAGGACTCCGCCGAGCCCTACCACGACTGGAACGAACGGGTCACCGCCGAGTGCTACGCCCCCAATTCGGTCTCCCGCATCGTGGACCCCGACGGGCGGATCCTCCAGATCATCGACAACTACTCGCACATGAGCTTCGACTTCGGCCCTACGCTGCTCTCCTGGATGGAGACCGAGTCCCCGGAGGCCTACGGGCGGATCCTCGAGGCGGACGCCGAGAGCTGTCAGCGCTTCGGGGGACACGGCTCGGGGATGGCGCTGGTCTACAACCATGTCATCCTTCCCCTGTGCAACTCCCGGGACAAGCGGACGGAGCTCCGCTGGGGACT
>JAKATE010000180.1 GCA_021828085.1 Thermoplasmata archaeon
ACCACCTGGTGGGAGGGCCAGCGGACGACGTCGACCCCCCGGCGGAGGAGGGAGCGGAGGATGCTGGCCTTGATGCCGCAGTCGACGGCCACGACGAGCGGGGCGCCTCGGGCGCCGGAGCGCAGGAGCTGCGGGGCCTTCGGGGTGACCTGCGCCACGAAGTCCTCATCCTCGTACCGCGGCGCGCGCTCGAGCTCGCGTCGGAGGGCCGAGACGCTCGGGACCTGCTTTCCCACGGCGACCGTGCCCCGCATCACGCCGTGGGACCGGAGGAGGGAGGTCAGGCGGCGCGTGTCGATGCCGACCAGGAGGGGGACGCCGGACCTCGCGGCCCACGCCGGGAGCGAGGTGCGCGCGTTCCAGTGATGCGGCGGCTCCAGGCTCTGCATGAGCGCCGCCCGGACCTGGATCTCGGGGGACTCGAAGCCGTCCGGCAGCCCCCAGCGGTCGCGTCCCTCGGGGGAGGGGACGCCGTAGTTGCCCAGGAGCGGGTAGGTGAAGGTGAGGATCTGGCCCCGGAAGGAGGGGTCGGTGAGGGACTCGGGGTAGCCCACCATGCCGGTGGTGAAGACCACCTCCCCGTGCACCGTGCGCGAGGCGCCGAACCCCTCGCCTTCGAACGCGGTCCCGTCCTCGAGAACAAGGCGTCCCAGCAGGCCGGGCGTGGGCGTGTTCCGATGCTGGGTTCCCCGCGTCAGAGGCGACCCAAGCGAGTCGCACTTGGGTGGCGGTAATAAGCCTCACGTCATCGTTCCGACAGGAACGTGTCCGGACGGCCGCCCGGGGCCCTCCCCGGCCGCCGCCGGCGGGGACCTCCTTTATTGGAGGCCCGCCTCCTTCCCCGCCGTGGCGGGATATCCCGTCTCCGTCCCGCTCATTGGGCGTGGACCGGAGAAGGCCCTCTTCGAGCGGATGCTGGAGGGGCTCGCCAAGGGCCGGGGAGGGATGCTCCTCCTGACCGGGCCCGTGGGGTCGGGGAAGACCCGTCTGCTGGAGCACATCGCCAGCCGTGCGGAGGCGCTGGGGGCGTTCGTCGCCCAGGGGAACGCGGCGGAGGGCGACAGCCGCCCCTACATGCCCTTCCACCGCGCGCTCGAGGAGGCCGCCCGTCGCGGCCGGGCCCGGCCGAAGGACGAGGGCTCTGTGGGCGACTCGCTCCCCTTGGCCGCCGCGGCCGTCGCGGGAGAGGGGGGACTGCGCCTGCGGGACTACGGGCGCTCCGTCGCCTCCCGGGTGGGGATCTCGAAGGACTGGGGGCCCGCGGCGATGCGCGACCTGCTGCCCTCCTCGGAGGAAGAGGAGGTCCGGCTCGAGGAGCTGCCCCCGACCGGGGCCGTCGTCCGGCTCCTCGAGCGCATCGAGGAGCTCGCTCCGAAGGCGCCCGTCGTGATCACCCTGGACTGCTTCCAGTGGGCGGACCCCGCCTCGCTCTCGCTCCTACGCCCGCTCGCCCGGGAGGCGCGCAGGCGCGCGCTCATGATCGTGGTGAGCTACGATGCGGGGGAGGCCCTCCCGGAGCCGAGGCCCGGGGGAGAGGGGCCGACGCTCGACGAGCTCGCCCGGAGCGTTCAGCGGGAGAGCGGGACGATCCGGGTCCAGCTTCGGGGGCTGAGCGACCTCGAGGTGCGGAAGCTCGTCGAGGAGATCCTCGGGGGTCCGCTCGACCTCGAGCCCTCCGCTCCGCTGCCCGAGATGCTCGGACGGGCGGGCGGGAACCCCTTCTTCCTCCAGGAGGTGGTCCGCGCCGGCCTCCGCGACGGATGGATCGCCCGCCGGGGCGAGGCCTTCCGCGTCCTCGAACCCGCGCAGGACCTCCAGGTCCCCACCCTGCTGCGCTGGTGGGTCCACCGCAGGACCCAGTCGCTCCTGCCGGGGGACCGCACGGTCCTGGAGGCGATCTCGGTCCTGGGGAGCGAGTTCGATCCCCGCGCGCTACCGGCACTGGTGCCCGACATGGCCTCCCGGCTCAAGCCCGCCATGGAGCGGCTCGAGGCCCGGCACGGCCTGCTGCGGCAGGTGCGTCCGAGCGTCTGGCAGGTCGTGCCGGGCTTCCTCGCCTCCGTCGTGCGCTCCGAGCTCTCCGGAGAGGTGCTCCGCCGGCTCCATCGGCGGGCGGGCGAGTGGCAGTCGGCCCACGACCCTCACGCGGTCGAGAAGATCGCGATGCACTACTACGCGGCGGCCGAGCCGACGCTCGCCCTGCCCTGGCTCGAGCGGGCCTGGAAGGCGGCGGCCGACCGGGGGGACAACGACGCGACGGTCCGCTTCGCCCGTCAGGCGCAGGAGATGGCGAGGACCGCCCAGCAGCCGGACACCCTCCTCTTCTGGCAGCGCAGGGAGGCCACGGGGATCTTCCAGAACGGCGACGTCGAGCGCGCGGCCAAGATGCTGGTCGATGCGATGGAAGGGACCTCGCCGGGTCTGGGGAGGGTCGAGGTCCTCTGCGAGCTGGCCCTCCTCGACACGCACCGGGGGAACCCGACGCGCGCGATGGCGATCCTGAACCGGGCCGACGCCGAGCCGGTCCCTCCGGAACAGAGGGCGAACGCGTCACTGCGGGTGCGGGTCTACCGCGTCCAGCTCCACGCCCGCCTGCAGCGTTGGGACGAGATCACGAAGGAGGCGCCCTTGCTGATCCAGGACCTGGAGCGGGGCGAGCACGACCTGGAGCCCCGGCAGGAGCTACGGGTCCGGGTCTCCTACGGGACGGCGCTCAGCGCCCAGGGGGAGTTCCCGAAGGCCCGGGAGGTCCTGCTGGACGCGCTCTCGCGGGCCCGGAGGAGCGGGCTCGAGACCACCGAGTCCAACGCCCGGACCTCCCTCGGCATCCTCGCGCTGAGCATGGGCGACCTGGGCATGGCCCGGGCGATCTTCGAGCAGTCGGCGGAGGAGTGGCGGCGACGGGGAGGGGTCACCAACCAGGCGATCAACACCTCGAACTACGCGGAGGTGCTGCTGGACATGGGGGAGCTGGAGGAGGGCGGGAAGTGGCTCGAGGAGGCGAACCGTCTCTGCGAGATCGCGGGGCTCTCCCAGATCATGGCCATGAACACGCCCCTTCGGGCCCGGCTCGAGCTCGCGCGCGGGAACCTCGGCAAGGCGGAGGAGCTGCTGCAGGCGATCGTCCCGGCCGGACGTCTCGCCGCCCAGGAGGACGCCGGGCGGGAGGGGCACGCCACCCTCGCCCGCATCCTGCTCGCGAAGGGGGACTTGGACGCGGCTTGGCGGGAGGCCGAGAAGGGCGGTCAGCAGCTCTCCGGGCTCGGCGGGGGACTGGCCGCGCGGACCTACGCGGTGGTCCAGGCGGCGCGGGGGGAGACCTTCCGCGCCGAAGCGCTCCTCAACAAGATCGTCCACGAGACGCAGCGGGTGGGGAGGAGGTACGAGCAGGCGCTGGCCCTGGAGGACCTGGGAGAGGTCTTGCAGAAGCAGGGGAGGGTGAGCGAGGCCCGCGGGCGATGGAACGAATCGCTCGGCCTCCTGCGCGCCTGCGGGGCGCTCTCCCACGCCGCTCGGCTGGAAGCGAGGCGGAACGCGCTCGCCCCCTCGCACTGACCGACGGCGGCGCGACCCTCCTCCCCTTCCTCAAGTAGGGAGGCGTGGTCGTCCTCCCGATGGCCGGGTTCGTCCGGGTGAAGCCGGGCTACGACATCATCATCCTGGGAGGGGGCCACGCC
>JAKATE010000022.1 GCA_021828085.1 Thermoplasmata archaeon
GATCTCCTTGGGGAATCCCGAGATGACCGTGGTCGGCTTGTTGTACCGGCGCCGCTCGACCCGCACCGTCAGGACGGCCTCTTCCCGGTCTAGTTCCTCTGTGATCTCCTTGAGGGGATCGTAGTCCTGCACGGTTGTGGGGGCAAGGAGAGGGGCAGTATAAGATTAGTTTGTCCCCGGCGGACTCCCCCGCCCCGTCTCCCGACCGCTCCCTGCGGGACGCCCTCCTGACCCTCCCGGGGGAGGGCCGGTGGGGCTCTCCCCCCCGCGGTCGGCATGGTCGGGTCCAGGGGGAGGACCCGAGGTCGGGGGGAGAGGGGACGATACGGCCAAATAGGCGTCCCGACGTGTTAAGACCTCCGACCATGCCCGGTCCTTCTCGGCCCCGCTGGAAGGCTATCGTTGTCGGTGAGGACCCGCTCCTCCGCTACCTGGTCCGGGAGTCGCTCCACGCGGAGGGGGTCACCACCTTCACGGAGGCTCGGGGACCCCAGGAGGTCTCCCCGGCCGCCCGGATCGAGGGAAACCGGGGGGTCGTGATCCTCTGCCTGAACGGCCCGTCCGAACACTGGCAGCGGATGATCGAGGAGACCCGGCGCGCCGTCCCGGGAGGCAAGCTCGTGGCGGTGACCTTCGGCAACGCTTCTGCCCTGCCCGGGACGCTCCAGACCGATGCGCGCCTCGGGGCCGATGCCATGGTCCGGGGCCCCCCCCGGACCTCCGAGCTCAAGGAGGCCGTGCTCCAAGCCCGCCTGGTACGCCCCCCTCCCGGGTCACGGACGTCGGCCCCCCCTCGGCCGACTCCGAATCTCCCGTGAGACCGAGAGCCGGTCGGGCCCCCCCAAGGGAGGGGGTGGTTCGTCGTATCCCTTAAGTGCCCCTCGAATGCTCTGGCGCTCCCGGTAGGGACCCTACGGCGCTCCTGGACGGACTCCTGGATAATCTGGGCCTCATCGTCTTCACCCTGGTGACGGCGGCGCTCGTCGTCTACCTCCTCTACGCCATGCTCCGGCCCGAGAAGTTCTGAGGGGGCTGGTCGGATGATCCCCTGGGCGACGTATCTCGACGTCCTCCTCACGCTCGTCGTGGTCCTCGCGCTCGCCCCCATCCTGGGGCGCTACATCGCCCGGGTCTACACCGACCGCCCCTCCCTCCTCGACGGGGTCTTCGGCCCCTTCGAGCGGGGCGTCTTCCGGTTCCTGGGGGTCCAGCCCCGGCAGGAGATGGGCTGGAAGGAGTACGCGGTCAACCTCCTGCTGCTCAACGCCGTGGCGGCGATCGGGGTCTTCCTCCTCCTGCTCTACCAGGCGCAACTCCCCCTGAACGCCCTGGGAGTCCCCGGCATGTCCTGGGACCTCGCCTTCCACACCTCGAGCAGCTTCGTCACGAACACGGACTACCAGCACTACGTCCCCGAGACGCAGCTCTCGCTCTTCAGTGCCCTCTTCGGGCTGCAGACGCTGATGTACCTCTCCCCCGCCACGGGGATGTGCGTCTTCGCGGCGATGGCCCGGGGGTTCAGCCGCCGCGACGGCACCCTGGGGAACTTCTACGTCGACTTCGTACGGACGCTCACGCGCATCTTCCTCCCCCTCGTCGTCCTGGGGACCCTGGGCTTCCTCCTGGCCGGGGTCCCCGAGACGCTGGCCCAGAGCGTCACGGCCTTCTCCCCGCTCGCGGGGGCCCAGGTCATCCCGCTCGGACCGGTCGCCAGCTGGAACGCCATCATGCTCCTCGGGACGAACGGGGGCGGCTACTTCAACGCCAATCTGGCCCAGCCCCTCGCCAATCCGACGGCCGCGACGCTCCTCCTGGGGGTGGTGCTGATGCTCCTCATCCCCTTCGCGACCCCGTTCGCCTTTGGCCGGATGATCCGACGCCCGGGCGAGGCCCACCCCCTCGTCGCCACAGCCCTGGTCATTTTCCTCATCGCGCTCGCCATCTTCGTCTTCTTCTCGCTGAGCAACCCGTACCTCGGCCCACCGGTCACGCAGCCCCTGGGTTACCTCTCGGGGGCCGAGACGCGCTTCTCCCTCCCCGAGAGCGCCCTGTTCGAGGTCTCCTCCATCTACTCCAACACGGGGGCCTCGGTGATGGCCATCGGGGCGCTCACCCCCTGGGCGCAGAGCTCGCTGCTCTTCGGGATGTTCCTGCAATCCACGCCCGGGGGGGACGGGACCGGCTTCGGCTACATGCTCATCTACGTGCTCCTCGCGGTCTTCGTGGGGGGCCTCATGGTCGGCCGGACCCCCGAGTACCTCGGGAAGAAGGTCGGCCGGGACCAGGTGAAGTGGTCCGCCGCGGCCCTCCTGAGCCATCCGTTCCTCATCCTCGTCCCGCTCGCCGTGGCGCTGACGGCCGGTGTCGGTCTCTCCGGGGCCATCAACGGGCAGTCCTTCACGGCGGTCCTCTACGAGTTCACCAGCGAGGCGGCCAACAACGGCTCGGGGATCGGGGGGTTCGCCAACACGACGCCCTTCTACAACGTGGCCGGGGGGATCGTCATGCTGCTGGCGCGCTACGTCCCCATCGTCGCCATGCTGGCCATCGGGGGGTCGCTCTCCCGGGAGTCCCAGCAGCCGCCCGGGACCGGCACCCTGCGGACCCAGTCGCTCACCTTCACCATCTACCTGATCCTCTTCCTGCTCATCATCGCCGGGCTGCTCTTCCTCCCCGTGCTGGCGCTGGGACCGCTCTCCCAGCTGGTCTGAACCGCCATGGGGGACGCACCTTCGATCACCCCGGGCGCCCGGGTGAGCGTCCACCGCCGCCCGCACACCAGCGGCTGGCGGGTGCTGCGCACCTCGCTCACCATGTTCGACCCGCGCTCCGAGGTGCACAAGCCGGTGATGTTCGTCGTCTACGTCTTCTGGCTCTTCACCGTGGCCGCCTTCCTCTTCCCCGGCCTCTTTCCCGACATCCCGAGCTCCCCGGTGGACCGGGTCTACTTCCTCGGCCTCGTCATCATCCTGTTCCTCACCCTCTGGTTCTCGCACCTGGGAGAGGCGGTGGCGGAGGCCCAGGGGCGCGCCCAGGCCGACAGCCTCCGCCAGGTGCGCAGCGGCATCCAGGGCCGGCAGATCCTCCCGGACGGCCGCCGCCAGTGGGTCCCCGCCACCCTGCTTCACCCCGGGGACACGGTGGAGGTCCGCCCCGGGGAGGTCCTTCCCCTCGACGGGGACGTGGTCCAGGGGGCGCTCGTCATCGACGAGTCGATGATGACCGGCGAGTCCGAGCCGGTGGTCCGGGAGAGCGGCGGGGACAAGACCAGCGTCCTGGGGGGGAGCCGGGCGCTCCAGGGCATCGCCCAGGTCCGGATCACCTCGCAGCCCGGTCAGAGCTTCCTGGACCGGATGATCCGTCTCGTGGAGGGGGTGCAGCGCGAGAAGACCCCCAACGAGCTCGCGCTGACCATCCTGCTCGTCACCCTCACCGTGGCGATCCTGGTGGTGATCCTGACGGTCGCCTTCCTGATCCGGGTCACCGGGGCCGCGCTCGCGGACCTGGGGACGCTCATCGCCCTGTTGGTCTGTCTCATGCCGACCACCATCGGGGGCCTGCTCCCGGCCATCGGCATCGCCGGGGTGAACCGCGTGGGCCGGGCCAACATCGTGGCGAAGAGCGGCCGAGCGGTGGAGGCGGCGGGGGACCTCGATGTGCTCATCCTGGACAAGACCGGGACCATCACGGTGGGCAACCGGCTCGCCAGCGAGTTCATCCCGGCCCCGGGCATCGAGATGGGGGAGTTCCTGCGCCTCGCGACGCTGGTGAGCGCCTTTGACGACACCCCCGAGGGTCGTTCCATCGTCCGCCTGGCCACCCGGCGGGGGGTCACGGTGGAGAAGCTCGATCCGACGAAGATCCGTCTCATCCCGTTCTCCGCCGAGCGGCGGCTCAGCGGGATCGTGCTTCCCGGGGTGGGGGAGCTCTACAAGGGGGCCCTCGACGCCATCGCGAGCCTCGCCGGGGACATCCCGCGGGAGCTCCGCATCGCCGCCTCGGACGCCTCCCGGCAGGGGATGACCCCCCTCGCGGTCAGCCTGGACAAGCGCGTGGTGGGGGTGGTCCTGCTCAAGGACGTGGTGAAGCCGGGCATCAAGGACCGGCTGCGCGAGCTCCGGCTCATGGGGATCCGGACGGTGATGTGCACCGGCGACAACCGGCTCACCGCCGCCGCCATCGCCCGCGAGAGCGGCGTCGATGAGTTCGTCGCCGAGGCCAAGCCCGAGACCAAGCTCGCCCTCATCCAGCGCGTGAAGCGCGAGGGGCGTCTCGTCGCCATGACCGGCGACGGGACCAACGACGCCCCCGCCCTCGCCCAGGCGGATGTGGGACTCGCCATGAACAGCGGCACCTCCGCCGCCAAGGAGGCCGGGAACATGGTCGATCTCGACAGCGACCCCACCAAGCTCATCGAGGTGGTCTCCATCGGGAAGCAGCTCCTGATCACCCGCGGGGCCCTCACCACCTTCTCGGTCACCAGCGACGTGGCGAAGTACTTCGCGCTCCTTCCCGCCATCTTCCTCGGCGTCGGCTTCCTCAACATCCTCGGCCTGGGGGACCCCCGCGTGGCGGTGCTCGCCACGCTCCTGTTCAACGCCCTGACCATCCCGCTGCTCATCCCCATCGCCCTCCGGGGGGTCCGCTTCCGGCCCCGGTCGGCCTCCGAGCTCCTCTCGAGGAACCTGATGGTCTACGGCCTCGGCGGGCTGGTGCTCGCCTTCGTGGGGATCAAGCTCCTCTACCTCGGGCTCGAGGCCCTGCTGGCGCAGGGTTGGGTCCATAACCTCCTTGTCGTCCTCGAGCATCTGCTCTCGCACCTTCCATGAGCGAGCAACCCCCCGCCGAGACCCCCGCCACAGTCCCCACTTCCCCCGCCCCTGCGCGGCTGGCCGCGCCCGGGGGGGCGGAAGAGGGGGCGCGGCGCCTCGCCCCGGACCTGCCGATGAAGCGCCCCTCGGTCCGTCCGGCGGTCCTGGGCTTCCTCTTGGTCCTCCTGCTGCTCGGCGCGGGCTTCAACGTGGCGGCGAGCGTGCTCACCGGCGCGGTCACCCCGGCCACGGCGGAGGGGATCTATCTCTACAACGCGAACGGGACCCGCGAGGTCTCCAAGTACCTGGGGGTCAACGTCACCAGCCCCGAGCTCTTCTGGCTGAGGCCCTCGGCCACGGACTACCAGCCGTTCGAGGGGGCGGGGAACAACGGCTTCTACGGCCCCTCCAGTCCGGCGCTCCTCGCGGAGGTGAAGGCCTACGCCGCCGAGCTCGGGCTCACCAACGTGAGCGTCCCCGTGGACCTGGTCACCCCCTCGGCGAGCGGTCTTGACCCGGACGTGACCCCCCAGGCCGCCCTCGTCCAGGTCCCCCGGGTGGCGAACGAGAGCGGTCTCAACCAGTCGATGCTCCAGCAGCTGGTCAACGCCCAGATCGTCCAGCCGACCTTCTCCTGGCTGGGCACCCCCTACGTGAACGTGGTGCTGCTCGACCTGGCGCTCCTCCCGGAGCTCCCGCACCCGCCTCCACCGGTAGGAGGGGGCTGAGCGTGTACCACCGGATCCTCATCCCGGTGACCACCCCTTCCGAGGTGGAGCCGCTCATCCGCTTCGCGGCGAAGCTCCTCTCCCCTGGGGGGGAGATCCGTCTCCTCCACGTGATTCCCACGGTGGCGCTTCCGGAGCTCGCCCGGGACTGGCGGGCCTCGGTGAACATCGTCATCCCGGCCCACGAGACCGGGGCCGCCCTCGACATCCCTGTGGAACCCGAGGTGCGGGCGGCGCGGGACGTGGCCGCCGAGATCCTCGACCTGGCCGAGAGCCACGGGATGGACGCGATCCTGCTCACCCTGCGCGGAGGCCGCCGGCGCACGAACCCCTTCGTCGGCCACACGGCCAGCGCCCTCCTCCAGCACGCCTCCTGCGACGTCATCATCGTGAACCGGCTGGCGCTCACCGGTGCGCGGTTCAACCGGATCCTGATCCCGTCGTTCTCCTCGCACGCGCCGCGCAAGGCGCTCAGCCTGGCCGAGCAGCTCGCGGTGCGCGAGGAGGGGATCCCCATCATCTCCCTCCTCCTCGGCCCCGAGGCCCCACAGGGACTCGGCACCGGGGGGACGCGGGAGGACGTCACCGCCCGCGGCATCCCCCACCGCCTCAAGCACGTGCTGCTCAATCCCGGGATCTTCCGCCGGGGTCGCACCTACCCCGAGACGGTCCTCGCCGCGGCCGCCAAGGAGCGCTATGGGCTCATGGTGGTCAGCGAGGACGCCCAACGCGGCTCCCCGCTCCTGCTCACCCGCCGGTTCCTCGAGGAGCTCTTCCGGACCGCCCCCTGCCCCGTCCTCGCCTTGAGGGCGTGAGGGAACCGGGCGTCAGGGGAGGGACGTGGGAGAGCTCCTCTTCGCCGGTCTCGGTCTGCGCGACGAGCGCGACCTCTCCCTCCGGGCGACGGAGGAGCTTCGGCGCTGCGACCGGGTCTTCCTCGAGGAGTACACCTCGCGGAGCTCCCCGGGGACGGCCGCGCGGCTCGCCGGGCTGATCTCCCGGCCCGTGGAGACCCTCGGCCGGGAGGCCCTCGAGGCCGAGCGGGTGGTCCTCGAGCCGCTCTCCCGGGGGGAGCGGGTGGGCCTCGTGGTGGTGGGCGAGCCGTTCGCGGCCACCACGCACCTGTCGCTACGGCTTTCGGCCGAGCGGGCCGGCCACACCTGGCGGGTGCTCCACAACGCGAGCATCCTCACCGCGGCCCCGAGCCTGGCGGGGCTGAGCCTGTACAAGTTCGGACGGGTCGTGAGCTTGCCGGCGCCCCGCGAAGGGTACGAGCCCCGCTCCCCGTACGACGGCATCGCGGCCAACCGGGCCGCCGGACTGCACACCCTGGTGCTCCTGGACCTCGACGCCGAGGACGGCCGCTATCTCGAGGCCGGCGAGGCGCTCCGCGTGCTCGCGTCGTTGGAGCTGCGCTACCGGTCGGGCGTGCTGCCGCCCGGCGCCGAGGTGGTCGCGCTGGCGCGCGTCGGGAGCGAGCGCCCCGAGGTCCTCGCGGGACCCTGGGAGGTCGTCGCCGCGGCCCCGCTGGGCCCGCCCCTCCACTCCCTCATCCTTCCGCAACCGCCGCTCCATTTCCTCGAGGAGGAAGCCCTCTCCCGCTGGCGAGGGCGGCTCCTCGGGACAGCCCCCCCGGGGACGCGTGGCCCCGCGAATCCCTCCGCCGCGCGTCCTTGAGGGAAAGGGAGCCCGACGGATCGCGTCGGGGAGCCGACCGCGGGCCGTCCCAGCCGGCGCCTAGGGGGTCCCTGGTTCCCGCGGGGGGGAACCGGGCGACCTGGCTGGCACCGGGCAGGCCGGCGGGCGCGAGAGGGCCCGCCCTGCATACGCGAGGGTGCCCAGGCTCAGCGGGAAGGCGATGAGGAGGAGCGGGGCCTGATAGGCGACCCACCCCGCGATCAGTCCGGCGGCCGCGGAGGCCTCGAGGGCGTTGAAGAGCAGGAGGGTCCCGCACTGCGGACAGTTCACGAAGAGCGCGCCGAGGGCGCCCAGGGCACCGGCGACGGAGGCTTCGCCCGGGCTCGATCGGCCCCGCCAGAGCGCCGCGGAGGCCACCATGTTCGCGCTGAAGAGCGTGGTGCTCAGCCCGAGCAGCGCCAGGCTCTGCGGGCCGTAGCTCAGCAGCACGCCCGGTCCGAGCAGGGCGACGAGCCCGGGGGTGAGCCCCAATCCGCCGCAGCAGAAGACCACCGTGCCCGACGGATAGCTCGTCCCGGTGAAGGCTCCGTGCAGGCTCACCGCGAGGGAGCCGGTGAAGAAGGAGAAGAAGAGGGCAAAGCCGACGAGGGAGACGATCCAGACCGGCCGGAACCTCGGCTCCCTCAGGGCGTGGGCCAGGGCCGCCCGACCGGGCCGGGTCGAGGCTCCCGGCCCCTCCTCCCATCCGCGGAGGAGACGCGCCGACCCCCACCCCAGGAGCAAGGCTCCCAGCAGGAGGCTCACGTAGATGAGCACCGCGAGGAGCGTCCACGCACCGAGCTCCGCGGGCCCGGGGGGCTGGTTCGCGAAGTTCCCCGGATAGAGGAGCCAGGGGAAGAGGAGCAGGGCGAGCCCGGGGAGGAGGAGCCCGAGAGCGCTCCGTTCCGCAGGGGGGTCGGCCACGGGCGGGGCAGGACGGCGCGGTTACTTGACGGCTCGCTCAAGAAGGGGCCGAGGGAGGCTCCAGCGATCCCCAGTGGGTCACCCCGGCCTCGGTCAGGAGCTGCTCGAGCGCCTGGTGGTACTCCCCCGGGGGGGCCTTCAGGAGCCGGTCCACCGAGGGTACCAGGGCCTGTCCGAACTCCTTCTCGGTGTCGGAGAAGCGCCAGGCCTGGCCCTGCTCCTTGCCGAGCGCGACCAGGAAGGCCCAGGCCATGCCACGGATCTTCCCCTCGGGGGGGTCCTCCAGGCTGATCCGCCGCTCCGTCGCCTGGGTGCCCCCGCGCCGGTAGGCCCGGGCGAGCTCGTCGGCCAGGCGGGCCTCCGGGCTGAGCTCCCGGTAACGGGGGAGCTCGGCCACGGTGGCCTCCTCGGCGCGGAGCCGGGCGAGGCGGTTGAGCTGCTCGGCCGAGCGGCCGCGGCCTCGCCCCTCCTGGGCGATGCGCTCCGCCTCCTCGGGGGAGGCTCCCACGGCCTCGAGGAGCTCCTGGGCGTGGTCCTTCCAGAGGGCGTCGACGACCTTGCCGGCGCTGAGCTCGGAGAGGAGGAGCGGCTCGCCGAGCCTCCCGAGCACCTCCTGGAGGGCCTTGCGCTCCGCCGTCGTGGCCCCGAGGGCGTCCACGAAGGGCTTGACCTCATCGCCGAAGCAGACCCCCCCGGCGATGAGGAGCAGGCCGCGATAGGAACGCAGCGCCGCCTCGGACTCCTGCACCAGCTCCTTGAGCAGCTCGGCGTCCGAGATCCGGCCTGCACGGTAGTTGCCCTCCGCCCTCCGGGAGAGGGAAGGGAGGGCCGGGGCGGGGCACGGGCCGGCGTGGCGGTGCTCGAGCGGGTAGATGCCCTTCACGGAGAACTCGCTGTCGGGGTCGGGGACGACCATGCTCCCGTTGAGCGAGGCCAGCAGGTGGCGGTCCTCGGAGAGACAGCGCACGCAGACGCGGAGGACCTGGTGCGCCGAGGGCCAGTCGATCTCGAGATAGGGCTCCCGGTCGCCCCGCGCGAGGTGGACGCACCCGAGCCCGCTCTCCCCCTTCCCGTCGGCCGGGAGCGGCTGGAGCCGGTAAGGAAGGCTCCGGACCGTGCTCTCCACGAACGTCGCCGGGGGCTCGTCGGCCTTCCCCGTGCAGACCACGTTCCGGTCCACGGCGTAGAAGTGATTGCCCCCACCCCCGAACAGGCCGGGCTTGGCGTACTGCAGGTACCCCAGGATGAGCCGGCGCGGGTCATCGTAGTACTGCACCGCGATGAGCTCCTCCTTCGGGACCCGTTCGAAGGGGAGGAAGGGGATGTCCCCGGTGGGGAAGCGGGCAACGAGGTGGTTCAACGTGGGCCGCTCCAGCGCGTAGTGGAGGAGCCCGGCGTACGCCCGGGCGAGCGGCTCCCCCCGGAACATCAGCCGCTCGAGCTGGCTCGCGTCCTCGGAGAACTTCTGGACGGTCTTGAGGTCCTGCTCCAGGCGGGGGAAGAGGTCGGAGACCTTCCCGTCCGGGGAGCGGGGAAGGAGCAGGGTGTAGTCCTTCTCCAGCGCCCGGGCACGGGAGAGGACCTCGCCTTCCTTACCGCCTGAGGTGTAGCGCATCCGGGGCATGCTCGGTCTCTCGGACGGACCGAGGGGGCACCCCTTCGCATAAGGATTGTCGCGGGAGCGCGTGCGGAGAGGCTCCCTGCGAAGGCCTTAAGGGTCGGGGAGGCTCGCGCGACCCGTGGCCAACCTGGGGATCCTCCTCGGTTCGTTCTTCCTCATCGGCTTCGGGGCCATCGCCATGGAGGTCTACTCGGCGAGCTTCGGCTTCGTCGTCGGTCTCTTCACCATGATGGGGGGCGTCTTCCTCTTCCCGGTCGCCCTCACCTTGGGTCCCCCTCCCCGCGCCGTCACCCGGTCGGAGCTCGAGGCCGAGGCACGAGGACTGCTGGAGAACGACTCCTCCTCCCGGCCGTAGGCGGTCGCCCCCCTTCAGCGCCGGCAGAGCGCGAGGAAGTTCTCGAAGAGTTGGCGCCCGTGCTCGGTGGGCTCGACCTCGGGGTGGAACTGCACTCCCCAGACCGGCCGGGTCCGGTGCGCCATGGCCTCGACCCGGCAGGAAGGGGAGTGCGCGAGGGCGACGAAGCCCTCGGGGAGCTCGCTCACCTCGTCGTTGTGCGAGGCCCAGACCCAGAACTCCCCCTCGGTCCCTGCGAAGAGCGGGTGGGAGGGGTCCTCCACCGTCAAGCGGACCCTCCCGAACTCCGGGGAGGCGGAGCGGGCGACCTTCCCGCCGAAGTGCCGGGCCAGGAACTCGTGTCCCAGGCAGATGGCGAGCACCGGTAGCCCGTCGTCGCGCAGGTAGCTCCCCTCGTTGCCGAGCGGATCGTCCTTCCCCTCCAGGCTGAGCGCTCCCCCGCTGAGGACCACCCCGTCGGCGTCGAGCTCCTCGCGGGGGGTGGTGTTGGGGACGATCCGGGTCTCCACCCCGAGGTCCCGCAGCACCCGGTACTCCCGGTGGGTCCACTGCCCGCCGTTGTCGACGACCGGGACCCTCACGGCCGCTCCCCCTTCTCCGGCGCCGGCGGCTCCCGGGAGCGCGCGTTGAGCTCCTCCCGGATCTCGTGCACCTCGCTGCGCATCTTGAGCATCTCCTCCTCGAAGGCCGAGAACCCCGGGCGGCTGAGGGCCCGGGCGGCGATGGTGATCCCCACGAAGACCGCCCCCACCAGCGCCAGGATGGTGACCAGGACCAGGGCGAGGATGAAGGAGAGCGGGTCCCCGAGGATCGCTCCGTAGCCCAGGTTGAACAGGTGCGCCACCTGGGCGACCTCGACGAGCACCAGGGCGGCGATGACGACGACCCAGAGCCAGACCGCCCGCGAGAGCCTCATGCCGAGGGACCTCCCGGGGGCGTGACGACCGGATAGGGGGCGAGGAGAAGGTCGAGCGGTTGGGGCAGGCTGCCCACGGGGTAGCTCCGCGCCGAGGTCCCCTGGGGGAGCGTCACCGGCCCCGAGAGCGGCCAGACCGGGATGACGGTGAGGGTCGAGGAGGGCGTCAGGGGGAACGGGGAGAGCCACAGGCCGAAGACCCCCTGGCTCTCCGCGAGCTGCCCACCGGAATCGTAGACGGTGGAGACGTTCACCACGAAGAAGCCCGTGCCCGAGACCGTGACGACCTCGGCCACCTGGGAGCTCACGTTCGTCCAGAGGTACTGCCGCACCGAGGTGGCGTTCCCCGGGACGTCGTGCGCGGACCGGTTGACCCCCACGGCGAGGCTCGAGAAGGTGACATGTCCGAGCCCCTCGAGGAGGAGCGAGACGTTCCCGGTCCGGTCGAGGGAGACGTAGAGCACCCCCTGGCTGAGGAGGGTTCCACCGGCCGGGATCCCCTCCTCGAGCGCCGGGGTCACCAGGATGAGGAGCGCCAGGAGGATGGCCACCGTCGCGAACGCCCAGTGGAGGGAGCGGTCGGGGGTGCTTCGGGGGGAGGAGGGCGGGTCGTTCATGGTCGGGCGCCCCTACGCCGACGGGCGGTCGGCCTTCCAGCCCCGGTACAGCTGGTGGGGGATCGAAAAGACGTCGAGCACCTTGCCGGCAAGGTAGTCCACGAGCCCCTGGACGCTCTCGGCCTTGAGGTAGTACGGCGGGGCGGCGAAGAGCACCACGGCTCCCGCCTCCGAGGCGAGGGTGAGGTTCCGCAGCATGAGCGTGGAAAGCGGGGTCTCCCGGGGGACCAGGACGAGCGGACGCCGCTCCTTGAGGTGGACCTGGGCGGCGCGGGTGATCAGGGTGTCCGCGAAACCGTGGGAGATCTTGGCGAGGGTGTTCCCTGAGCAGGGGACCACCACCATGCCCCGGGTCCGCGTGGAGCCGCTCGCGATCCGGGCCGCAGGGTCGCCGTCGTCGTAGACCTGGTCGGCGTACTGGGCGAGGTCCCGGGCGTAGAGGTCGCACTCGGCGCGCAGCACCGCTTCGCCCCCGTCGGAGACGATGAGGGCGACGGGGATTTCGGTCTTGGCGAGCGCCTGGAGGAGGGCGACGGCGATGGGGGCGCCGCTGGCCCCCGAGACCCCCACCACCAGCGGGGCGTCGTCCGGGCTCGAAGTGCTCACGGGTCCAACCACCTGAAAGGGAGGGCTCTTGAGGGGAAGAGCGCTCGGCTATTTGTCTTGACGGTGCGCGGGAGGCGGGATTGACCGGCCGGGTCGCCCTCGTGGGGGCCGGCCAGACCCGGTTCGGGTCGTTGGACGCGTCGCCCCGGACGCTCCTCCGGGAAGCCCTCGGGGAGGCCCTCGCCTCCGTCGAGGCGGGCCTCCGCCCCGCGGAGGTCGACGAGGGGATCCTCGCGACCCTCGGTTTCTCCGGCTGGCAGATCGGGAACCCGGCCGCGATCCTCTCCGAGGAGCTCGGTCATCCGGGGATGCCCGTCCTCCGGGTGGAGAACGCCTGCGCCTCGGGAGGGGGCGGGGTGCGCTCCGCCTGGCTCGCCCTTCGCTCCGACGCGGAGGGGCTCGTCCTCGTCGCAGGGCTGGAGAAGATGACCGACGCCTCCTCCCTCCGCCGCCGTTACTGGCTCGGCGTGAGCGGGGAGACCGAGTACGAGCGCTTGAGCGGCCTCACCTTCCCCGGGGTCTACGCGCTCATGGCGGAGCGCTACCTCCGGGAGCGGGGGCTGGGGAAGGAGGTGCTCGGGGCGGTGGCCGTGAAGAACCACGCCAACGGCGTGCTCAATCCGAAGGCGCACCTCCGAAAGCCCCTCCGGCTCGAGGACCATGCCCACGCCCCGCGCGTGGCGGAGCCCCTCGGCCTCTACGACTGCTGCCCGGTCTCCGACGGGGCCGCCGTGGTGCTGCTCGCCGGGGAGGAACGCGCCCGCAAGCTCACGCGGGACCCGGTCTGGATCTCTTCTGTCGGCGCGGCCAGCGACACCCTGGCCCTGGCCGATCGCGCTTCCCTCACCTCCCTGGGGGCGAGCGTCCGCGCCGGCCGGGAGGCGTTCCGGAAGGCCTCGACCAAGCCTTCGGAGGTCCAGGTGGCGGAGCTCCACGACTGCTTCACCATCGCCGAGCTGCTCGCGCTGGAGGATCTCGGCCTCGTCCCCCCGGGGGAGGCGCCCCGCCGGACCCTCGAGGGGCGGACCGCGCTCCACTCCGAGCTCCCGGTGAACCCCTCCGGGGGCCTCAAGTCGAAGGGTCATCCGCTCGGCGCCACGGGCGTGGGACAGCTCGTCGAGCTCTTCCACCAGCTCCGCGGGGAGTGCGGGGAGAGACAGGTGGAGGGGGCGGAGCGCGGACTCGCCCACAACGTGGGGGGAAGCGGGGCCACGTGCACGGTGACCCTGCTGGAGGTCTGAGGGTCGGATGCCTTCGCTGCTGGGGGTGAGCTGGGTCCAGCCGGTCTGGCGGCTCGGTTCGAAGGTGGTGGAGGGTCCCGACGAGGACAGCTTCACCCTGCTCGTGGAGGCCGGGGAGCGCCTCCTCGCCCGGGCCGGAGCGGTGGCCGAGCTTCCGGAACCGGCCCGCGTCCTGGTCGCGGGGGACCCGCCCTCGGAGCCCCTGCCGCGACTGCTCACCGCCTGGGGCCGGGAGGAGCGGCCGATCACCTCCTTTCCCCCCGGGGAGCTCGGGGGTTACCAGGCTCTCAGCCAGGCGCTCGAGGGTTCGGAGCCCGGGGCCACGCTACTCCTGGTGGCCCAGACAGGGACGCGGGAAGGGGACCCGGACCGAGCGGGGGTCTTCCGGAGCGCAGGAGCCGTGGGGCTTCTGTTCGGAACGGCCCCCGGCCTCCGTCCTCTGGGTAAGACCGGCGCCCAGCGCTCCCGTGCCGGGGGCGCCGAGGCGCCCTCGGCGATCCAGGTGGCGCTCGACCGCGGGGGGGCGGAATGGCTCCGTCCGTGGCAGGCGCTCTCCCTCTCCGGAGAGGAGGCACGGTCGGGCTGGGAGGAGCTCCACCGGCTGCACGCGAGCCCGCATCCGCTCCCGGCCCCCGTGGATTCGCCGGCGGGGGAGGAAGGATCCGACTCCTCCTTGGGGCCGGCCCGGGCGCTCGCGCTGGTCGCCCACCAGCTCCGTGCCAGGGGACTCGGGCTCTGGCTCCACGCGCGGGAGCACTTCGTAGCGCTGCGCTCCTTCGTCCTGGAAGGTCCGGTCTGGTTCGATCCCGCCCCGGTTCCGGGGAGAGACGGTTTTCCGATCGACCCATCCCAGAGGACTCCCCCAGAGGTCCAGTGGCTGGAGGCGTCGGTGAGCCAGGGGGCCTATCTCTCCCGTTCCCGGTACGAGGAGTCGCTCCCCACGCGCTGGAGGCTGGTGGGGGAGCATTGCCCCTGCGGAGGGTGGACCCTCCCCCCTCGGGGCCGCTGCGTACATTGCGGGGCGAGCGAGGGGCTCCAGCGCTCCCCCCTCCCGCGTTCGGGCGGGGTCCTGGAGGCGACCACGGTGATCCACCCGGGCGCGCAGCCTTCCGAGTTCGATACCGTCCCCCGGGGGTCGAAGGGTTTCGCGGTGGGACTGGTCCGGCTGGCTCCGGGGGCGAGGGTCCCTCTGCAGATCACCGACCAGTCCGAGCCCTCGCCCGCTCCCGGGCGGAAGGTGGAGACGGTCCTGCGAAGGCTGTACTTTCAGGAGGGGGGATGGCGCTACGGCCTGAAGGCCCGCCTCCTTCCCGGGCCCCCGGAACCGATCGCGCCCTTTGTCCCTCCCGCAGCGGTCCCCGCGGAGGGTTCGCCTCCGGCTCCGAGGAAGGGGAAGGTCCCCTCGGGCCGAGCCCGCTCCCCGGCCTCCCCGTCGAAGAAGGGGGGAACGAGCAAGCACGGAAGGAAGTAGGGTCGCGGCCGGTCAGCCGAAGCCCGGGTCCGAGGCGGAGGGCTTGGAAGGGGTGTTCTTGGGGCGGTACGGCTCGGAGGCGATCCCGAGCTGCACGCTGATCCGTCGGAAGGTCCCCAGCATCTCGTTGACCGCCTGGGCGAGCTGCTGCTGTTCTTCCCGCACCCGGGAGAGCTGCTGCCGGAGCTCTTCCAGCCGGGCGAGGATCTCCGGGTTCGGGTCGGAGGAGGGCATGGGGGGGGGAGAGGGGTCCGACCTATTGGTCGCTTCCCCGACCCGGCCCCAGGCGCGACCCGAACGGGTCGTCGGCGACGCCCTTCTCGCGGAAGGGGATCCAAACCCCCCGACGCTCGTCGTACTCGATCCGGTCGAGCTGGAGGACGAAGCGCTCGAGGGTCTTTCCCGGGGCAGGAAGGACCACCACAGAGTACACGTACACTCCAAAGTCCATGAACTCGAAGACGCGCTTCAAGGTCTCTGCGAGCTCGGTCTTCGGGACCTCGAAGCGGAGGTGGGACTCCCCCAGCTGGCGGCTCAGCTCGTCCACATCGAAGGCGGGCTCGAGCCGGAGGAGCCCGGCGGGGGGGGCCGAGGGAGGGGGGACTGGGGCGGGAGCAGGAGGAGGGGAAGTGGAGGAACGGGGGGCGGCTCGCTTCTCGACGCGCACAACGCTCTTCTTCTTCGCGGGCATGGCTCCGACCGACCGAGGGACGAGCCTTCGCCGAGATAAGCGCGACGGGGAGTGTGAGGGTTCCCCATGCCTTCCCGAGGGAAGGCAGATGTCGTATCGTTAGCGACAAACCAGTTAAATCAACTCGGTAAGGTAACCGCCCAAGGCGGGCGCAGGCTTGCCTGACACGAGAGGACAGAGAAGATGCCGGCGCGAGTGATGAAGGAGTTCCAGGCGCCCCGCGGACTTCCCCGCAAGACGGCCTCGGTCTGCCCCGAGTGCATCAAGGTCGTTCCCGCCGTGGTCCGGGAGAAGGACGGGCGGGTCATCATGGAGAAGACCTGCCGGACGCACGGGTACTTCTGGGACGTGATCTCCAATGACGTCGACTTCTACCTCCGGATGGAGGTGTACGCCCACGACGGGGTCGGCTACGAGAACCCCTACTACGACAAGTTCAAGGGATGCCCGACGACCTGCGGGATGTGCACGCACCACAAGTCCCACACCGGGCTCGCCCTCATCGACCTGACGAACCGCTGCAATCTCAAGTGCCCGGTCTGCTTCGCCAACGCCAACGCCGCGGGGTACGTCTTCGAGCCCTCGCGCGAGCAGATCTACTTCATGCTGAAGACCCTGCGGGAGCAGAAGCCCGTGGGAGCCGTGGCGGTCCAGTTCTCCGGCGGGGAGCCCACGCTGAGCCCGCTCTTCGTGGACGCCTGTGACATGGCCTACCAGCTCGGGTTCAAGCAGATCCAGGTCGCCACCAACGGGATCCGCTTCGCCAACGAGCCGGGATTCGCCCAGGCCGCCCGGGACCATCACCTGCACACGCTCTACCTGCAGTTCGACGGCCTCGATGACGAGATCTACCGGAAGGTCCGGGGCGTCCCGCTGCTCAAGGTGAAGCAGCGCGCCATCGAGAACGCCCGGGGGACGCACTCGCCCGCGAGCGAGCTCGCGGCGGGGAAGGCCGACAAGCCGCTCTCCGTGGTGCTCGTCCCGACCCTGGTGGGCGGGTTCAACGAGAACCAGATCATGCCCACCGTGAACTTCGCGCTGGACAACATCGACGTGGTCCGGGGCGTGAACTTCCAGCCGGTGGCGCTCACCGCGCGCGTTCCCGACCGGGACCGCTTCGCCATGCGCTTCACCCAGTCGGACCTGGTGCGCATCCTCTGCAACGAGGGGCCCTTCGAGAAGTCGGACTTCTTCCCGGTACCCTCCGTGGCCCCCATCTCGGAGCTCGTGAGCATCATCCACGGCGAGGAGAAGATGACGCTCACCACCCACCCCGGGTGCGGCTGCGCCACCTTCGCCTTCGTCAACCGGGACAAGCGCATCACGCCGCTCACCCGGTTCATGGACGTGGACGGCTTCTTCGAGAACGTCGAGCAGCTCATCGAGCGCTACCGGGAGGCCCGCTTCGCCCGCGTCCGGGCCACCCTCGCCGGCGCCCGGCTCATGACCGACGTCTCGAAGTACTTCGACTTCACCAAGGCGCCCGAGGGGGTCAACCAGAAGAACTTCCTCAAGGTCATCTCGGGGATCTTCACCGAGGGGAACAAGGACTCGGTGGGGAAGTTCGCCTGGCGCGCCCTCTACATCGGGAACATGCACTTCCAGGACGCGTACGACTACGACATCCAGCGCCTCATGCGCTGCGACATCCACTACGCGGTCCCGGACGGGCGGATCATCCCGTTCTGCAGCTACAACAGCGGCCCCATCTACCGGACCGAGGTGGAGAAGAAGTTCTCCATCGCCATCCCCGACTGGCAGAAGGCGAAGGGGACCACCGCGCTCAAGCAGAAGACCATCGACACGATGGGCATCAACGGAGAGGTCATCGTGGACCCGGAGTACTACCGGATCCGTGCGCTGAAGTCCCAGCCGGGCTTCGGCGCGGCCTAAAGGCCCGAAGGTCCCCCCGGGCGGTGGCCCTTCGGGGCCGCCGTCCCCCGCCTCCGCTCCGGTCTCCCCGCTAGAGCCACTCCCGCCCCAGGCGGCGGTAGGCCCGCTCGAAGGCGATGCGCTCACCGGCCTGTCCAGGGGGATGTTCGGAAAGGAGCCGGTCAAGCTCCGCCTCGATCCCCTCCCAGGAGGGGGGCGGGGGAGGGGTGGGCTCTTCCCCCGCCGGGCTCAGGGGGTGTGTCGCGAGCCAGGCCAGGGAGGCCTCCACGTGCTTGCAGGTCCCGAGCCTACGCGTCTGGAAGTCCGGGCAGGAGCACTGGGCCCCCTCCCGGGAGGGGGGTTCGGGGAGGAGCACCCGCCAGCGCGAACCGCTCGCGCCGGAGACCCAGAAGGCCGGGACCCCCAGCGACGTGGGCTCATAGACGACCGTCGGGCGTTCCCGGTCCGCCCGCTCCCTCCGCTCCCGGGCGGGGTCCACCGGCGGGAGGCCCGGGAGGGTCGAAGGGGCGCCCCGGGCGTGGCCGGCCCCCTTCTCGGAACCCATGCCCCGGAAGGGGCGGGGGGGGCCTTCAAACCTCTGTACCCAGGCAAACCCGGGGGGCCCGGGCGGGGCGAGGCCGGTTCGAAGGTTAAGCCAAGTGCCGGGCTAGCGTGCGCAAGCGGATGGGGCTGTACCCACTGGTCCGGGGACGGGGCCCGCGAGGAAGGCGCCGGGCGCTGACGAGCCTCCTGGTGGGTGCGCTGTTGATCTCCCCCGTCGTCGGCCTTGCGACCCTCGAGGCCGCCGCCCCGTTCGCCCCGGGGAGGGTCCTCCTGACCCCCGCCTCGGCTCCCGCCGCCCTTCCGGACCTCCCTTCGGGGGCCCCCGGCGATCGG
>JAKATE010000023.1 GCA_021828085.1 Thermoplasmata archaeon
TTCCGATCTCCGCCTTACCGACGACGGCGACGGAGCAGGACCACAGCCGCGACCGCAAGCACGATTACCGCCGCACCCGCTAGAAGGTAATCACCCGTATCACCCGGGAGCCCGAACAACCCCGTAGAGGAGCTGGGGGAAGGTTTGGACCCGATGGACGAGGACAGATAGAGCAGTCCCCACCCCGTCGGACTGTTCCCGCGAGCCCCCAATCCAGTAAGAACGGTGGTGCCTGAGCTCACGTTCGCCGCACTGAACCCCACCTCGGACATATTGAAGGCGAGTTGAGCGGAGATTCTTGGATGGTTCTCATCGACGATGGTGGCCTGGACCATGTCGGTGGACCCGTTGTAGGTTGCATTGAAGGCGAGGAAGTCATCTGCCAACGGAAGCGTAGAGGGAGGTGTACCCAGCTCCCCCAGGACCCTGATGTTGGAAGCGGTTACGGAGCCGTTCGCCGCTGGGTAGACCGCGAAGACATCGAACGCGCCCCCCCCGGCCGGCTCCCAACTCACCACAAAGTACGGCGAGTAGGAGAAGGGAAAAATCACATCCCCCTGGGCGCCAAGGAAAACATTGCCGAGCTCAGGGGAGGAAGCAAAATAGGAGAGAGCCTGGCTGGACGTCACCGTAGGACTGACGAAAAAGTAGGCGAGGGGCCCGTCACTGATCCCCCCCGTGTTGGAGGTTACCACCGAGTTCACAGCGCCGGAGAACTCCCCCTGGGCGGGGCTGAACAGCAGCAATCCGCAGTCATGCAGTGCGGGGAGGGGTCTGGCAAGTTCTAGCACCGTACCTTCATTCCAGAAGCTCTTGGCCTGGGCTCCTTCGAGAAGGGTTGGGAACGAGGAGTTCCTCTGACCGTTGATGTCGCCCTGGTAGACCATCCCCGGGGAAACAAAGGTCTCCCCGAGCAGATTCACCAGAACCGCCTGAGACTTGAACGCAGACCAACCGTTGGAGGGTCCCGAGACCGGCCCAGAGTTGCCCGTGGTCCGGCTAGCGAAGCCTACCGCGAGTGGGGACAGGCCGGAGATCATCAGGAGAACAACGAGGGTGCAGACGAGCGCGAGTGGCGCTCTCTTTAAGGTAGGGCGGAGCTGGCCCTTCATGTCGCAGGCCGTCAGAATCTACGATTATTATATAAATCTTTTCTAAATTTCTCTATGAACAGGCTCGCGGTGAACTAAGTTTTTGGCACTTCTTAACGCCGAGGGCTTGATACCCCGAGCCTACTGCCTCTGGTGTAGCCGGACAGTTTGCCGATTGAATCGTCAGGACATACAGCCACCCCCGGGAAGGGGTGGCCTTGGTCAAGGAAGATGTCCGTCTCCGACTGCGCGCTGTCAAGCAACATCTCGAGAAAGGGATCCGGAGCGCGTAGATCTGCGAACTCTTCGGCATCTCTGAAAGGACCCTCCGCTACGGGTGTCGAAACTACCGAGAGGAAGGTGTTGAGGGGCTCCGCGCTGGGTCCGGCCGTCCTCACGGCAGCCCGAATCGAATCCACGAAATCCTCGTCAACCGCATCCTCCAGTTGAGGCGACGCCACCCAGCATGGGGGGGGGCGCTCCGCATCCACGCGATCCTCCGTCGTCAGGGCGTCCATGTGGGTTGGACCACCGTCCACCGGGTGCTGAAGCGCCACGGGTTCATGATCCGCCGCGTCCAGAAACCCACGCCGTTCAAGCGGTTCCAGCGGCGCCACTTGGACTCCCTGTGGCAGGTGGACGTCTAGAAGTTCCGTATCGCCGGGGTGCTCCCACGTCTACGTGCACACCGTGCTGGACGATCGCTCCCGCTACCTGGTGATGGCTCGGGCCTACCTTCGGGAGCGGACCCGAGAACCCACGAACAACCTCTGGTGGGCCCTCAAGGGCGGACGTCAGCCCAAGGCACTCTACGTCGACACGGGAGTTGCTCAATCTCGAAGGAGTTTCGCGAGTACTGCTCGAGTCGCGGTATCTCGGTGATCTACGGGGGGCAGTTCAACCCGAGAGGGCGAGGGAAGCTCGAGCGGTTCCACGGCATTCTAACAGAGGAGCTCGTGGGCAGGGTGTGCTTCCACTCTCTCGGCCACTTCCGACGTGAGCTCACGCCTAGAGGCGGGAGTACAATCGCCAGAGAATTCACGGGGGGATCGGATGTGCAACTCCGCACGAGGCGTACCACGACCCGAATTTGATAAGCAAGAAGCGTCTCAGGAGAAGCTAAGGGTGGCAAGATCTCCTGACAGTTCATCCGGCAACATGTCCTGACACGCTACACGGAGAGGCAGGGACCCTGGCGACCTTCCCCCAGCTTCTGGCCGTTGGGGCCCCGGCGTTCTGGTACCAAATGGACCTATCGACCCTCCGACGGTTGCCCTAACGCAACCTCGCGCTCCAAGTGCCACGCAAGCCAATCGACGACGAGACGAGGACATGGTCCAAACGGAACCTCGTTCTCGGGAGGATGTTCTCAGAGATGCTCGAAGCGACCATCCGCCATACCAGAATCGCCCCATCGATGCGGCTCAGGTCGTATCATCACTCATCGACCTCGCAAAGTCAAACATGGACGCCCGGGCCCGAGGAGCCATGCTCGGCCTGAATGAGTACGAGGAAGACTTCTACGACGCGCTCAACGCGGCGGATGGAACAGCTTGGCGTCCTCGGAGACTCGTCCCTTCGGGAGATCCCCAAGCAGCTTTTGACACCGTGCGAAAGTATCTCCGCTTGGATTGGACGATCAAGGAGGCCGTGAAGGCAAAGTTGCGGCTCAACGTTAAGCGTATTCTGAAGGAGCAGAGAAATCCGCCGAGTGGGCAGGAGACCGCGACACAGACGGTGCTTCATCGGCAGGAGCTGCTCAAGGCGCGGTGGGTGTGACTGCCAAGACCTCGGCGGGCGTGAATCCCAGGGAGTTGACCTGGCCCACCGCACCTCCTCCAATTTCGGTTACCGACTCCTACTGGGTCTACGCACGCCGCAAGGGCCGAATCTCTCCGCCGACAGATCGCTCGGGCGAGTGGCTCGTCTTTGTAAAGCGGGACTTAGCGGACGCTCTATGGTCGAAGATTGCAAGGGCGACGACGGAGGGCAAACTCGGTCCGGCCGCGAAATGCGGGACTGCCCGACACAACCCAAACTCAACATACCGCAGCACGACTGTAATCTGCGTATAGACTCCAGACTTCGGAGATCTAACGGATGTTATGAGAGTTCGCGAGGCGCTGCGTGAGCTTGGCATCCTCAAGCGTATCCCGTACAAGCTCGACTCGGCCACGATGGTGGGTCGGTATACCGTAAGGGGCGACTCTCGGGTTTCAGCACTCCGGGCGTGAGATCAGCGCCGCTTACCAAGTCACCCAGGACGCATTGGCCAATCCATCCGTCTTCATCGACTGGGAGACGCGGCTGCTCGGGATGGGACGCGTCAAAGTCTCTCGGCTCGGGCACCCGTGGCACGCGGTCACGAATTGGAGGGCGGCGCTCCGTCCGCTCGGGCCTCTTCGGAAGGACGCGCTTCGCAGGTTCAGGGCGACCTTGGTCGCACCCCCTCCCGCTAAGCCCACGCAGGTGATCGGTGGGGCCACCCCGACAAGGGGGGAGGGTGCCGGGCGTTGGGGGTATTTGAAGCGCTGAAGGGCGAGCCGAACTGGACCTACTTACGGTCCGTCGTAGTATAGCGCGAGTCGTGGATGGGCTCGGCCGGATTCGAACCGGCGACCTGGTGTGTGTGAGACACCCGTCATAACCACTAGACCACGAGCCCGCTTCCCGCTGGCGCTTCCCGCGCAGGCCCGCACAAGTCCTTCGACTTAAAAGGTCCCCGGACCCCCGCTCGCCCGCTCGGGCCCGCCCGGCCCGAGGACCGCCGCGGGAGAAGCGGTCTCGCTCCCCGGGCTCTTCGTTCCCGAGCGGGCCGTGCTCACCCCGGCGCGCGGGCCGAGCACCTCCTCACCGAAGATGACCACCACGGCCCCCACCAGCGAGACGACCGCCGCGATGGCGAACGACCACTGGAAGCCCAGGAGCGCCGGGATCGCCGGGAACCCGGGCGCGAGCGTGACCGTGTAGGTGGCCAGCAGCGACCCGGAGATCGGCGCCCCGAGCGAGCTCCCCACGTTGCGGAAGACGCTGTTCATGGACGTCGCGAGCCCCATGTCCCGCGGCTCCACCGTGAGCACCAGCAGGTTGATCACCGAGGCGTTCAGGACCGAGATCCCCGCCCCCATCAGGAACTCGAGGGCGAGGAACTCATCCTCCGTCTTCGCGAAGATGGCGAGCAGGAACCCCAGACCGGTCAGGACCGAGCCGATGACCGTGAGGGGCTTCGTCCCCATGCGGCTCACGAGGATCCCCGCCACCGGCCCCAGGATGAGCATGGCGAGGGCGAGCGGAAGGAGGGAGAGCCCAGCCCCCAGGATGCTCTGGCCGAAGCCGACCGGGGCCGGGGTCTCGAACAGGTAGACCAGCGAAAGGAGGGCGAGGTACATGCCCGCGCCGGCGATCAGCCCGATCAGGTTGGTCACCAGGACGTTCCGCTTCTTGAGCAGGCGGAAGTCTAAGATCGCCTCCCCGCCCTCGCGGTGATATCTTCGCTCCCAGAGGACCAGCGGCACCAGCAGCACGACGCCGAGAGCCGTGAAGCCCAGGGTGAGCGCGGAGGTCCACCCCCAACTCTCCCCCTCCGAGAGAGCCAGCACGATGAACGAGAGGGCCCCCCCGAGAAGGGTCGCGCCAAGATAGTCCACCTTGGTGTTCGGACGACGGAAGGTCGATTCCCGGACCACCAGGAAGGTCAGGATCGCCAGCAGGATGACGAACGGGATCGCGGTGTGATAGGTGACCCGCCAGCCGTAGCTGTTCGACACCCAGGATCCCAAGGGGATGCTCACCGCGAAGCCCACGCCGAACATGGCGCTCAGCACCCCCTGGGCCTTGGGGACCATCTCCCGGGGGAACTCCTCCCGGACCAGGGCCATGCCCAGCGGGAAGACCGTGAGCCCGACCCCCTGGAAGGCGCGGGCCACGACCATGAACGTGTAGTTGGGGGAGAACCCGGTGACGGAGACGCAAGCGGCGTAGATCACCAGGACGAACACCAGGATCCGCTTCTTCCCGTAGATGTCCCCCAGCTTCCCCACTACCGGGCTGAGGGCGACGCCGGTGACGATGTAGGCCGAAAGGATCAGGCTCACCTGCCCCGTGTCGACGCCGAACTCGTTCTGGATGCTCTGGAGCGAGGGGACGAGCATCCCCTCGACGTAGAGCACCACCGTCACGAGTCCGGCCAGGATCACCATCACCCGCCACGCGTAGCGGGTGTCGTAGACCTTCTCGACCCCCCCGTCGGGGGGGGCCGGCGAGGCGGCCGGGGCCCCTTCCGTCAAGCGGCCTCCGGGACCTGGGACAAGGGGACGCCGCCCCTCCCGTCCTTCAGCGCCGAGAAGGCCCGCCGGAGAACGCCCAGGGCCTCCTTCACGAGGTCGCGGTCACGGCGCCCCAGGGCCCCCAGCACTCGGTCGAGGTCCTCCAGGATCTCCCGGTGGACCTGCAGGATGAGGCGGCGGCCCCCGGGAAGCAGGGCCACCCGGATCTCCTCGCGGCCCCGCGCCCCCCTTCGGCGGGCGGCCCAGCGATGGGCCTCGAGCGCATTGACCAGGCTCGCCGTCGCCGGCGGGGTCAGCTCGAGCCACTCCCCGAGGGTCTTGAGCCGCTGGGGTCCCTCCCGGTCGAGCAGCTGGAGCGCGAGCGCCTGGGAGATGGTGACGTGGTGGCGCTGCAGGTACTGCCGCCGCGCCAGCGCCGCCTCGAGGAAGAACTCCTGGAGCGCCTGGCGGAGCGGGTCTCCCTTCATCCCCGCCGGGGGGTCGAAGTGCATGCCAATTCATAAATTATAATTCACAGATAAACCCGCGCGAGCCGGCGTCGCACGGGCGCGACCCCGTCTCAGGAGGAGCCGCCGGGCCAGGGGGCCAGCGAGCGGGCCGACTCGAGCACCCCGAGGGGGAGCTCCAGGGTCTCCTCGCGCGACGGGCCGTAGCCCACCCGGGTGACCGGCACCCCTGTCTCGCGCGACACGAAGGAGAGGAAGTGGCGCAGCTCGCGCGGCAGGGCGTAGTGGCCTTCGCGGGCGATCCGCTCGCGGAGCGTGGGGGTGAACTCCTCCCATCCGGGGAGGAAGCGCCAGATCGGCTCGACGAGCGCAAGGTCCTCGGCCAGCGCCGGGGGTTCGAGCGTCGACTCCCGCCCGTCGGGAAGATGATAGGCCACGGCCACCGGGACCTGGGGCTCTCCCCCCAGCACGTCCACCTTGGTCACGGCCAGCTGGGTCATCCCGTTGAGATGCACCGCGTAGCGCAGGAGGACCAGATCGAGCCAGCCGCACCGGCGCGGCCGCCCGGTCGTCGCCCCCCGCTCCCCTCCCTTCTCCCGAAGACGGTCCCCGTCCGCCCCCTTCGCCTCCGTGGGGAAGGGACCCCCTCCGACGCGCGTCGCGTACGCCTTGAGCACCCCCAGCACCTCCGAGACCGACTGCGGGGGGAGGCCCGTGCCCGTGAGCGCCCCGGCCGAGGTGCCGTGCGAGCTGGTGAGGAACGGGTAGGTCCCGAAGTCGATGTCGAGAAGGGTGCTCTGCGCCCCCTCGAGCAGGACCTCGTCGTCCCGCGCCACCGCCTGCCAGAGGAGCGACTCCGTCGGCTGGATGTGGGCGGAGAGCTCATTCCCCACCCGGAGGAGGTCGGTGAGCAGACGCTCCTTCGGAGGAAGGTCGGGGTGGCCGGCAAGGTAGGGTTTCGCCCGATAGAGCAGCTCGAGCTTCGGGCCGAGGATCTCCGGGCGCTTGAGGTCGGCGAGGCGGACCCCCATCCGACCCACCCGGTCCATGTACGCGGGGCCAATCCCCCGCCCGGTCGTCCCCAGCGCGTCCTTCCCCCGGAGCCCCTCCTCCCAGGCATCCTGGAGCCGGTGGTGCGGGAGGATCACGTGGCAGCGCTCGCTCAGCACCAGGCGGCCCAGGAAGAGCCCCTTCTCGCGCACCTCCCGGATCTCCTCCGTGAGCCCGAAAGGATCGATGACCATCCCGGGTCCGCAGACCGCGGTGCAGCGGCTGTGCAGGATGCCGGCCGGGAGCTGGTGGAGGATGACCGTGCGGTCCCCGATGCGGATGGTGTGGCCCGCGTTCGGCCCCCCCTGGAAGCGGACCGTGAGGTCCGCCTCCGAGGAGAGGTGATCGACGATGTGGCCCTTGCCCTCGTCCCCGAACTGCGCTCCGATCGCGACGGTGACCGTCAAGGCCTTCCGACCCCGGTCCCCCGAGGCTTCACTCTACATAGTCCTGCGGGGGCGACGGGGGAGGGGGCCGGGGGGGTTCGCCCGCGCCCGTTCCCGCGCTCCCCTCCGCCGGGGGCGGGGAGGCCGGGGCCTTCTCCGCGGCCGGTGGCGAGCCCGGCGTCCAGGCGGGGAGCGCCTCCCCCTTGGGTCCGTGCTCTCTCTCGAAATGCCCCGGGCGCCCCGGGCCGGCGCGGTAGGTCACGCGCCGATAGAACAGGTAGGCCACCAGTCCGACCACGATGAGCAGGACGATCAGGATGAGCAGGCCCAAGGTGAATCCGCTGGAGGGCACGATCTCGTAGCCGAGCGCGCTGGGGTGGGAGTTCACCGTGAATCCGGTGAACGTGCCGAAGTAGTACTCCGGATTGATCAGCGGGGTGTTGCCGGAGGCGTAGAGGACGAGGAGGCCGTTCCCCGCATTGCCCGGGATGGTCACGGAGAAGCTGCCGCTCGCGCTCGTCAGGATGAGGACCTGCGAGGAGGTCGAGAGGTCCTCAAAGTAGTAGACGATCTCGAAGGTCCCGTTGGTGGTCACCCCGCCGAAGCCGGTCAGCGTGTAGTCGATGCTCAGGGTCTCGCCGGGCTGGTAGGAGCCGTCGCTATAGCGGGAGGGGGTCGCCACGCTCAGGGTCAGCTGGAGCCCGATGTTCTCGTTGATCTGGGTGCTGCTCGAGGCGACCGTCGTGTGGCCGGGCCCGAGCACCAGCACGTTGATCTCGTAGCTCGAGAGCGCTCCTACCTCCGGGATCCGGAACAAGAAGCTGGGGGAGGTGAGGTTGGCCTGGTAGAGGACCGGCACGGGGGGAGGGACGAGCCAGGGCAGCCCCGTGACCGAGACCTCGAAGGTGTCCCCGGAGAACGTCCGGTCCACCGGGACGATGCTCACCGAGATCTGGTCCCCGGGGCTGTAGGCCGACTCGCTGGGGATGATGGCGATCCCCGGGACGCTCACGCTGAGGCAGACGGACGCGGCCGCCCCCGGAGGGGCCGTGAAGGTGCCGTTGTGCGCCGCCACGATGATCAGGAGCGCCCCCCGGGCGTCGGGGCCCCCGTTGTAGGCCGGTAGGCTCCCCGAGGTACCGGAGAGGTTGCCGGACTGGGCTAAGTACGAGCTCCCGCCGCAATAGCCGTAGTCGAACGGATAGCTCAGGATCTCGTAGTAGAACGCGCTCCATCCGGCGGGTGGGGCACCCCCGGTGGTCTGGTTCACCACCCGGTACGTCCCGCCGAGGAGGCTTCCGGCGATGTAGGAGGTCTCATTGAAGGTGAGGTCCACCTGCACCGGAGCGGTCTGGGGGACCAGGGAGAGGTTCAGCGACCGGATCGTGACGTTCCCCAGGCCCCCGGGCCCGAGGGTCGACACCGTGACGCTGAGGGCCCCGGCCGCAAGGCCGGTGGTCGAAAGGGAGGCGAGACCGAAACCGGAGCTGTCCGTGGTGAGGTTCGCCGGCAGGCCCGCCGAGGTGAGCGGCTGACCGTTCAGGCGGTAGGCGAAGGAGACCGGGGCCTGTGGAAGCGGCTGGTCCACCGACCCGCTCGCCGGGTCCCCCAGGGTCGTCAGGACCCCCAGGAAGACCGGCGTGCCGAGCGTGTAGGTGGTCGAGGACCCGAAGCAGTAGCCCGGGAAGACGAGCGGGAAGTTGGCGAGGGTGGCCGCTGGGCAGAGGATGGCCTTGTCCACCTCCAGCAGCTCGAAGCTCGTGCTGGCGCTGTGGACCTGGCTGCGCGTGGCGGCCGTGTAGTTCGCGGTGAGCTCGAGCGAGGGAGAGGTGAAGTAGGTCGCGTTCGAGGGTGCCTGGAGGGTGAAGCCCCCCTGGCTCTCGGAGGGGAGGGTGGGGAGGTTAGGGAACCCCACGCAGCTCGCGTTCCCGTTGCCGTAGTAGCAGCCGCTCAGGTGCAGCGAGGGGGCGGGGCTGAGCGGGCCGCCGGTGGCGTAGGAGAGGACCTGGAAGCTCCCCGTGACGTCCTGACCGGGGAGCAGGTACTGGGTGGAGAGCTGCAAGTTCACGTAGAAGGTGTCCACCGTCAGGGAGACCTCGGCGGTGTGGGAGGCGCCCGTCCCCGTGGTGACGTTGAGGACCCAGGTGCCCCCCTGGACCAGGGTGGTCGGGATGGTGAACCCTACGGGGGGGACGAGCTGCGTGCTGTCCACGCTGCTCTCCACGGGGCCCACGACGAGCGGGACGGTCGCCTGGGCGACCGGGGAAGAAAGCCCGTCCTGGGTGGCGAAGGGGTCGATCAGCGAGACGTTCGCCTGGTTGTCCCGGAAGCCGTCGTAGATCTCGAAGTAGACCCGGTTCTCCCCGGTCCAAAGCCCGGGGTTGTAACGGCAGGCCGAGACGAACTGGCCGTTCACATCGTAGCCGGTGTAGATCTGGAGGTACGGGTTCGGGCTCGCGTTGCAGGCCCCCGCCACTGCCGGCGCAGGGGAGGCGCGCGCAGGAACAGCCGACGCCGCCGGGGCGGCCTGCGCGAACGGCACCAGGAAGACGGCGAGCATCACCAGGGCGAGGGCACCTGTCAGGAGGCGTCCGGGCTTCACGAAGGGATGGATTCGAGATGGCAGGCTATAAAGGTAGGTCCGGGTCGGCCCCACCCCCCGCCGGTGCTCCCTCTACCCTTATCTCCCCCGTACTCTGGTCGTCCCCCCCGTGGCAGCCTCCATCGACCCGAACGTACCGGGCATCCCCCTCGCCTCGGGGCTCGGATGGATCGCGGGGCCGGTCTCCAACAGCTACTACCTGCGCGAAGGCTCCGGGCAGTACCTCATCGATGCCGGGTTCAAGGAGGAGGCCGGTCCGATCGTCTCGGCGATCGGCCGGGCCGGCCTCGACCCCCGTTCGCTGAGCTATCTCCTGGTGACCCACCAGCATCCCGACCACATCGGGGGCGCCGCCTACCTGCACTGGGCCTGGGACCTGCGTGTCGCCTGCCATGAGCGGGAGCGCCCTGCGCTCGAGGGGACCGGCCCGACCACCGCCCCCCTCTTCGCCCGGCTCTTCATCCGCCGGTCCCCGGTCGCGGTCGACCGCGCCCTCCGGGACGGCGACACGCTCGGGCCGTTCAAGGTCTACCATGTGCCGGGCCACACCCCCGGGAGCGCGGCCTTCTACCACGAGGGACGGCGCTTCCTCTTCACCGGGGACGCGGTGGTGAGCGCCCGGGGCCGTCTCACCCTCGCCTCCCGGAGCTCGAACTTCGACCCGGAGGCGGCCGCCCGGGCCGTTCGGAGGCTCGCCGAGCTCCCCGTGCGCGTCGTCCTGCCCGGCCACGGCCATCCGGTGACCGATTCCCCCCAGGCCCAGCTCCGGCAGCTCTACGAGCGGGTGAGCGCCCTGCCTTCGGGGCGCCGCCGGAACCTTTTCGGGCCGGAAGGGCGCCCGGAGACCTTCCCCCATCTCTGACCGGTAAGGCCCCGGGCTCGCGGGGGGCCCTGGCCTCGCGGAAAACGGCCTTTTTTCGGGAGAGGTGTTAAGTCACCCCTGGCCATATCCTGTCCTGGTCCCGCAAGGGCAGGACAAGGATGGTACCAGGGGGCAGTTCTCGTTGAAGCGCCAGATGGTGGACATGCTGGCGGACATGATCAAGATCGCCTCCGACCCGGCCTCCGACCGGCACGAGATCCTCGACTACGTGCAGTCGTTCACCGAGCAGGCCCGGATGCGAAACTCGCTCCACGGCGACCCGCACGTCCCCGCCCTCCTCGCGGAGTACGGACAGGGGGGGGTGGTGCTCGCCGGCCACCTCGACACCCCGGTGGTGGGCGACGGGTGGAGCTTCTCCCAGAGCCAGTTCACGGGCGGACGGATGTACGGCCGCGGGAGCGCCGACATGAAGGGGACGGTGGTGGCCATGCTCCAGGCCGCCCAGGACCTGGTCCAGCGCAAGGTCCCGGTGGTCCTCGCGCTGACCACCGACGAGGAGACCTCCATGTCCGGGGCGATCGCCCTGTCGAAGACCCTCGCGCTGCGTAGGGCCCGTGCCATCGTCGTCGGCGAGCCCACCGGGCTTCGCGTCGGCTACGCGGAGAAGGGGGTCCTCGACGTCGCCATCGAGACCCGCGGCCGCGCCGCGCACGGCGCCATGCCCCAGCTGGGGGAGAACGCCCTCACGAAGCTCATGCGCATCCTCCGGACGCTCGAGACGTTCCGGGGGCGCGTGGCCCACCCGGAGCTCGGCTCGGTCACCATCAACGTGGGGACGCTCAACGGGGGCAGCCGGGTGAACGTCGTCCCCTCCCGGGCGGTAGCCGAGGTGGACGTCCGCTTCCCCCCGCCGTACACGGTGGAGGAGCTTTACCGAGAGGTGGAGGAGCATCTCAAGCGCATCAAGACCCCCTTCGTCATGCGCCGGCTGGTGACCTTCCCCTCCCTGCAGATCGACCCCAACGCCGAGCACGTCCGGATCTTCAAGGAGATCTCCGGGAGCGAGCTCGCGGTCCTGGTCCACGCCTCCGAGGCGGTCCACTACGTCACGGTGAACCCGCGCGTGGTGATCTACGGGGCGGGGGACGAGGACCTCTCCCACCAGGCCAACGAGTACGTGAAGATGGAGGCGGTGGTCCGGGCGAGCGAGACCTACAAGCGCTTCGCCCAGCGCATGAGCGCTTCCCGGGGTGGCTGAAGGCCCCGGGAGGTCCCGGCCCGGCGCTCCGATGGCCGACCCCGAGCGACCGGCGGGCCGCCCGCCCCTCCGCGTCCTCCATGTCTCCACCCGCTACCCTCCCGGCCCGGGGGGGGTCGAGCGGCACGTCCGCGAGGTCGTCCGGCGCCAGCGCGACGGAGGGCTCGACGCGCGCGTCGTCTCCAGCGACCTCTACACGGAGATCCCCCTCGTCCGGCTGGAGAACGGACCGGTCCGCACCTGGACGGACGTGGAAGGGGTCCCGGTGCTGCGCTGGCCCGCCCGGGTCCTCCCGGGGGAGCTCCACTACCCTTTCCTCCCGGGCCTCTACCGGCGGCTCCGCCAGGAGCACCCGGCGCTCCTCCACGTGCACACCTACGGGACCTATCAGGGCTTCTCCGCCACCGCCCTCCGCCGCCTCAACGGCGTCCCCTGGGTCCTCAGCGCGCACTTCCACCCCACCTGGTCGATCTGGGGGGGCGCCCGACGGAAGGCCCTCCGGCGGGTGTACGACCGCTTCCTCTCGGGCCCGGTGGTCCGCTCCGCGTCCCGGGTCATCGTGCAGACCGCGGAGGAGGAGCGGCTCCTTCGGGAGGTGGTCGAGCCTTCCGTACTCGTCCGGATCCCTCCCGGGTACACCCCCCTTCCTCCCCCGAGCGGGGAGGGCGAAGGCTTCCGGGCCCGCTACGGGGTCCCGGGCCCGTTCCTTCTCTTCGTCGGCCGCCTCGCCTCCAACAAGGGGCTCGCCCCCCTTCTGGGGGCCTTCGCCGAGCTCGCCCCGAAGCGACCGGAGCTCTCCCTCATCCTCGTGGGAGAGGACGGCGGGGAGGCCCGTGGGACGCTCGAGGAGGCCGCCCGGCGCGGGCTCGGCGAGAGGGTGCGCTGGGTCGGCTTCGTCGCGGAGGATGCGTTGCTCGCCTCGGCCTACGCCGAGGCCGAGTGCCTCGTCCTCCCCTCCGAGTACGAGGCCTTCGGGCTCGTCCTCGTCGAGGCGCTCGCCCAGGGAACCCCGGTCGTGGCGAGCCGCGTCGGGGGGATGCGCGAGATCGTCGAGCCGGGCCGGAACGGCGCCCTGGTCCCCCCGGGGGACCCGCGCGCGCTCGCGCAGGCGCTGGAGGAGCTCCTCTCCGACCCCGCGCACGCCCGGGAGATGGGCCGATGGGGGCGGGAGAACACCGTCCCGCGCTACCGTTGGGAGAACGTGGTGGCGGCCCTCGGCCGCCTCTATCAGGAGGTCCTGGCCGGGCAGGGGCCCGCCCCATGAGGATCGCCCAGGTGCTCCTCCGCTACGACGCCCCGGGCGGGGTCGAGACCCATGTCCGGGAGATCTCCCGGCGACTGAAAGCCCGGGGCCACGGGGTGACCGTCTACGCCAGCGACCTCTACGAGGAGCAGGGCTGGGTCCGCGCGCCGAACCCCTCCCGGGAGCTCGACGGCGTCCCGGTCCGGCGCTTCCCGGCCTACAAGCGGCTCCTCCCCGGGCTCACCCTGCCCCTCCTCCCCGGCCTCGTGCACGCCCTGGCCTCCAGCGGGGAGGAGCTGCTCCACGCCCACTCCCACCGCTACGGTCACGTGCTGGAGGCCGCGGCGGTCGCCGAGCGGACCGGCGTCCCGCTGGTGGTCTCGACCCACTATCATCCTCCCGACCGGGAGGAGCCCCCGCTCAAGCGCGGACTTCTCCGCCTGCAGGACCACCTCTTCGGGGCAACCGCCTACCGGGTGGCGCGGGTCCTCATCGCCGAGACGGTCATCGAGGCCCGGAGCCTGGGGGAGTTCTCCCCGCGCGGCAAGATCCGGGTCGTCCCGCCGGGGATCGACCTCACCGCCTGGCAGGACCTTCCCACGCCGGAGGCGGCCCGGGCGCGTCTGGGGCTCCCCCCGCGCTACCTCCTCTTCGCCGGCCGCCTCGCCCGGAACAAGGGCCTGCCCTTCCTCCTCGAGGCGTGGGCCTCCCTCCCCGCGGCCCGGCGGGGAGCGCTCGTCCTCCTCGGCCGCGACTGGGGGATGGGGCCGGCCCTCCACGACCTCGCCCGGAAGCTCGGCGTCGAGGGGGAGATCCTCTTCCTCGGCCACCGCGAGGACCCGGCGGAGTACCGCGCCGCCTTCGCCGGGGCGAGCGCGTTCGTCCTCCCCTCCGAGTACGAGGCCTTCGGGCTGGTCCTGCTCGAGGCGATGGCCGCAGGCCTCCCGGTCGTGGCCACGCGGGTCGGGGGGGTGCCCGAGGTCGTCCACGCCCCAGAGACCGCCGAACTGGTCGAGTACGGCGATCGGACCTCCCTCACCCGGGCGTTGGAAGGGATCCTCTCGGACCCGGCCCTCGCGCACGCCCGGGGGGAGGCGGGGCGCTCCTGGGTCGAACGGTTCAGCTGGGAGCGGACCGTCGACTCTCTCGAGGCCCTCTACCGGGAGGTCTGAGCGCTCGGGCGCGGCCGCGGGCGCCGCGAAGGGAGCCCGCGGAGCTCGCGAGCGAGACCCGCGAGCGCACGTCGGGCGTCGGGGTCCCGCTGGAAGGGGGTCGCGAGGGAGAGCAGCCCGGCGCAGAGTCGGGCGAACATGCTCAGCGCCGGGCCACGGCGGCCGCCGGGGAGGGACGCAGGTCCTCGGCGAACGCCCCGATGATCTCGAGGGCGCGGCGGAGGTTCTCCCGGGAGGTGGCGAAGGAGAGGCGGAGGTGGCCCTCCCCCAGCGCCCCGAAGGAGTCCCCCGGGGTGGTGATGATCCCGGCCCTCAGCAGCGCCTGGGCCGCCTCGGTGGCCGAGAGCCCCCAGTCGACCCGGGGGAAGGCGTAGAATGCCCCCTGGGGGACCGCGCATCTCAGCCCCGGGACCTTCTGGAGGCCGCGCAGGAGCAGGTCCCGCCGGGCGCGGAACTCCCGCGCCATCTGGTCCACGGCGGGCCGGGCCTGGGAGAGCCCCGCCAGGGCGGCCATCTGCACGGGCGTCGCCGGGCAGGCCACCAGGTGGTAGTGGATCTTGTTGGCGAGCTGCACCACAGCCGGGGAGCTCAGCAGATAGCCGAGTCGCCAGCCGGTCAGGGCGAAGATCTTGCTGAAGGAGTTGACCAGCACCACCTTCTCGTAGCGTCCCCAGAAGCTCTGGTGCGGCCGCCCGGTGTAGAGGATCTCATCGTAGACCTCGTCGGAGATGATGGTCAGGTCGTGCTCCCGCGCCAGGTCCACGATCCCGTCCACGACGCGCTGGGAGTAGACCGCCCCGGTGGGGTTGGAAGGGGAGTTCACGACGATCGCCCTGGTCCGGGGGGTCAGCCGGTCGGCGAGGGCCCCCAGGTCCGGCTGGAAGTCCCGGCGCTCGTCGAGGGGGAAGGGGACGGGGATCGCCCCGGCCATGCGCGCGTGGGGGGAGTAGAGGACGAACCCGGGGTCCGGGACCAGGACCTCGTCCCCCGGCTCGTAGAGGGCCAGGGCGGCCACCGCGAGCGCCTCGGTCCCCCCTTCGGTCACGAGGACGTGTTCGCGTCCCGTCTCGCCCAGGCGTCGCCGGTAGCGTTCGGCGATGGCGTCACGCAGCGCCGGAAGGCCGGCGGAGGGGCCGTACTTGTTGTAGCCTCGGCGGACCGCGTCGAAGAGCGCCTCCTGGACGCACTCGGGCGGGGAGAAATCCGGCTCCCCCAGCCCCAGGTTGATCGAGCCGGGAGGAGCCGCCTCGAACATCCGGCGGATGCCCGAGACCTCCAGCTCCTTCGTCCGCGGGGAGAACACGGCGGTCGCCAACGAACAGGAGGATAAAGGTTGACCGGTCCGTCGCGCTCCGTGCCAGAGCCTAGCCCGCCAGGGTCCCGGTGGAGGCGAAGCGGTGCGTGCGCTCGAGCGCCCGGAGGTAGCCCTCCGGCGATCCCACCGAGAGCCACTCTCCGTCGTGGGGTTCGAGGGGTACCGCGAGGACCCGCCGGCCGGCGGAGAGCAGACCGTTGATGCCGTCGGTGACCTCGAGCTCGCGAGGATGCTCCCGGGCCTTCGCCCGGAGCCGGGAGAGGAGCTCCCCCGTGAAGGCGTAGACCGCGGTCGCCGCCCAAGGGCTCTCGGGGTGCGTGGGCTTCTCCACCATCCGGTTCACCTCCAGGTAGGGTCCGTGGCGCCCTTCGCGACGCGGCCCCTCGACCACGCCGTAGCGGCGGGGGTCCTTCACGCGCCGGACGAGGAGGACGGCGTCCGCCTCCTCCTGCTCGAGGAGGGCGAGCATCCTCCCGGGGAGCTTCCCCGGGCTCGGCTCGAGGAGCACGGCGTCGGCAGCGTGCAGGAGGAAGCGGTCCGGGCCCAGGAAGGGGGCGGCACGGAGGACCGCGTGCCCGAAGCCCCGAGGCTCCCGCTGGACGGCCCAGTGGAGGCGGAGCCTCCCCAGGAGCGCGTGGAGCGCCTCGGTCTCCCGGAGGCGCTCAGGATGCTGACGGTGCCGGTGGAGGAAGCCCAGGTCGGTCTCGAAGTAGCGGCGGACCATCTCCCCGTCCGTTCCCACCACCAGCACCATCTCGTGCACCCCGGCCCCCTCGAGGGTCCGCAGCACGTGGTGGACCACGGGGGCGAGGACCGGCGATCCCGCGGTCCCCCGGTAGAAGAGCGGGAGCATCTCCTTGCGGAGTCCCCGCGTCGCGGGGAGCATCCGCGTCCCCTCCCCGGCGAGGGTGACGACGGCGCGGGGAGGCCCGGACCGAGTGCGGGGCCGGCTCATCGGGCCGCCCGCGCCGGCCGCGGGCCCTTCGCCCCGGGCCCGGGAGCGGCGTCGGAGCGGGTCCCCGGCTCCAGGCGCGCCCGGTTGTCCGGAAGGCGGAAGTCCATCCGGGGCATCACCACCTCCCGTCGGGCCTCGAGCCGGGCCTTGAAGCGCTCGAGGTCGTCGAGCATCCCGGCGAGGGACTGCTGCAGGGTGCGCGAGCTCCGGTAGCCGAGCTTCCTCAGCTTGTCGTGCAGCGGATGGTAGTAGTGCTCCTCCGCCTCCACGCGGGGGTTGTAGGTGGGCTGGATGGTCGCCTCCAACCCGCGCTTCTTCGCCTCGGAGACCACCAGGCGCGCGAGCTCCCCGACGCTGTAGGCCTCGTCGAACTGGTTCAAGACCCGGTACTCCCCCGGGTCCGCGGGGTGCTCGAGGGCGAGGGTGAGGCTCTGGACCGAGTCCTCCAGGGCGATGAACCCGCGCTTCTGCCCCCCCTTCCCGTAGGGGGTGAGGGGCAGCCCCAGCACGGCCTGGACGCAGAAGCGGTTCAGCGCGGTCCCCCAGACCTCATCGAAGTCGAAGCGGGTGAGGAGCGCGTCCTGGTCGATGTCGGGGGTCCGGGTCCCGTAGATCACCCCCTGCATCACGTCGGTGGCCGCCAGCCCCCAGATCTTGCTCGCGAACATCACGTCGCCGCTGTCGAAGACCTTGCTCCAGTGGTACCAGCTCCCGGCCTGCCGGGGGAAGGGGAGGCGGTCCTTGCGCCCCCGGTACTCGATCTCGAAGAACCCTTCCGGGATGTCCACGTTGGGCGTGCCGTACTCGCCCATCGTTCCCATCTTCACCAGATGCGCCCGGGGAGCCACCTCGCGCAGGGCGTAGAGCAGATGGAGGGTGGAGGTGAGGTTCTCCACCTGCGTCGTCACCGCGTGGTGGACGTCGATCATGGAGTAGGGGGCGGAGCGCTGCTCCCCCAGGTGGACCACGGCGTCGGGGGCCTCCTCGCGGAGGATCCGGTGGACGCTCGCGAAGTCCTGGAGGTCCGCCTCGTGGAAGGAGAGCTCGGGGAGCCCCTCGCGTCGGAGCGCCTCCATACGCTCGCGCATGGTGAGGATCGGCGTCGCGGACCAGCCGCCGACCTCGGCGACGCGGGCACGGGTGACGAAGTTGTCGATCCCGCTCACCTGGTGGCCGCGCTTGAGCAGGTGGAGGGCGAGCGCCCAGCCCGAGTAGCCGTCCACGCCCGTGATGAGAACGCGCATCGGGAGCGGAACGTCGGAGGCGAGGTAAAAAGCCTCCCTCGGCCCGGGGTCCCGGGCGAGGCCGCGGAAGGGACCCGGGGAACGGGGGGAACGCGGCCGGGAACGCCCAGAGCGAACGTTTTTCCCCCTCCGCGACCGTAAGAGCAGCGTGGAGGAGGGAGCTCCCGAGGGTCCGTTCGAAGGGGGTCCGGTCCCCTCGGCCGAGATGCTCTCCTGCCCGGAGTGCGGGCGGGAGCTGCCGGTGCGCATGATGGCCGTGCATCGCAACCGTGTGCACAACGTGCCGCTCCCCGAGGCGGCCCCGCCGGACCCCGAGGCGCCCGACCCCACCGTCCCGCCCTGGATCTCCGCCGGGCCAGGCCCCGCTTCGGCGCCCGAGGGGCCCCCGGCCGAGGCGGAAGGGCCGCCGGTCCCAGGACCGGAGAGCTCCCCGGAGCTGCCGCCGGAAGGGACCGACGAGGAGGGGCTCGCGGAGGCGCTCGCCGCCGACGAAGCGAGAT
>JAKATE010000181.1 GCA_021828085.1 Thermoplasmata archaeon
GAGGCCCGCGACGCCGGTGGCGACGCGGTCGGAAGTCTCAGACGCGCTCATACTGGGTGGTCACCAGCCCCTGGATGCCCTTCACGTCGAGCAGGAAGCGCCCATGGAGCTCCTTCGGGACGCGGGAGAGCAGCGACATGGACTTCTCGATGAGGAGCGCGCGCGTCCGCACGCTGCGCATCGGGTTCTGGACCCAGGAGAAGCCGAGCACCCCGTCCACCGAGTCCATGAGCGCCTGCTCCACCGCGGGGGGGGCCACGTGGCGGGTGAGCATCAGGTAGACCAGGCCGTTCCAGCTCTTCGCCCGGCGGCGAAGGCCCTTCACCAGGGTGAGGAGCTCCTCGCTGGAGGTGCTGGAGCGCACCAGGAGGTCCGTCAGCGAGTCCACGAGGAGGAGCGCGCCCGGGCCCCGTTGGTCGATCTCCTTGGCGAGAGCGTGGAGGGGGGTGTCGTTGGAGCCCCCGTCGGCGGGGTCCAGCAGGGAGCCGGAGCGCTCGGTCCACTCGAGCGGCACGACGGTGTCCGCGAAGTAGGAGCGGGAGAGGTCCACGAACTCCAGCTGCTCCGCGAGGGCGGTTCCGTAGTCCGGGGGGAAGGTGCTCTCCGCCTCCGCGAGGACCTGCTCGCGCGAGCGGGTGAGGCTCACGTAGACGACGCGGCGCGGGACCTCCACCTCCCCCCGGTACGCCCCGAGGTAGAGCGAGCGGTAGGGCCCCTGGGGCCGGACCGCCTGGAGGATCGTCACCGCCGAGGTGAGGGCGAACTCGTGGGCCCCTGCACCGTTCTCGCCGGAGAGGAGGAGCACGCTGCCGGCGGGCACCCCGCCGGTGATGTGGTCGAAGTCGCTCACTCCCGTGGGGACCCTCGGGACCGCGACCGAGCCCTCCCGGACCGCCACGCCCTGCACGAGGCGTCGAGGGAACGTTCGGCTCTTGAGTCTTCCGCTGCTCGAACGGCGAGGGTCCGCGTTCAGGCGGCGTCCGCCTTGAGGAACTCGCGCAGAAAGACGGTCGCGTACTGCCCCTTCTCCAGGGAGAAGTCGAAGCGGATCGAACGTCCGTCCTCCCCGACACGGAAGGTCCTCGGGGCCCCCGAGGGGACGAGGAGGGCGGGGAAGGGGGCGAGGAAGGCACGGAAGGTCCCCCGGCTCGCCAGGTCCGGGGCGGCGGGGAGGCGGAAGGCGGCCCGGTCGATCCCCGCCTCCTCAAGGACGCGCTCGAGAAGCTCCCCGGGTTCGCCGGTGAGCTCCGGCGTTTCATAACCGACCAGAGGTCCGACCACGCGGGCCTTACCGGAGCGCACCCAGACCTCGGCCTCGGAGAGGTTCTCCCGTTCCACGGGGATGGGCGGGTCGCCCGGGTCGAGGCCGTCGGGGGCGAGCCGGACCACCCGGTCCCCGGTCACGGGCTCGCCCAGCGGCAGCGCACGCTCCTGCCTCAGGGTCAGCAGCCGGTTGAACAGCCAGCTCTGGTAGGCGTGGACGAAGAGCATCCTCAGGTTGCGCGGGAGGGCCCGGAGGGCCTCCTCCCCCGAGCGCCCGCGCCCGAGCGCGTCGAGAAGGGAGCGCTCGAAGCGGAAGGCGGGGGGGAACTCCTTCAGGGCCGCCGCCACGTCGTGCGTCTCGGCGAAGCGGCGCCGGGCGCCGTCGAGCGGTTCGGGCGAGAGGGGGTCGACCCAGTCGAGATAGCGCTCCACCGCCTGCTGGGGGTCTCCCCGGAGCAGCGCTTCGCCCACGACGTGCGTCATGGGGCGCACCTCCCCGAAGCGCTGGGGGCCGAAGAAGTTCGGGAACCCCCCCGCGCTCCTCAGCTCCTCTTCGGTCGCCTCCAGGAGCGCGGAGAGCTCCTGGGGAGAGGCTCTCGGGTCCCGGACCACGATGGAGAACCGGTTGCCGTAGTGGGAGCCGAGCGTCACGGGGTCCCGGGCGCGGTAGGCCTCGAGGAGGGTGACCCCGCTCAGGGCGAGCCCGGGGAGGGGTCCGGGCGGCCAGCGGAAGGAGAAGAGCTGCTCCGTCACCGCCCGGCGGTCCTTCGTCCCGGCGAAGCCCACCGAGGCGGGGCGGAGGCGAAGGGCGCCCTGGAGCCTCGCCACGAGGGCGTTCTGCTCGATGTCCACGGCGCGGAGACGGACCACGACCTGGCGGCCGTCCTCCTGCGGGCGCGGGTAGCGGGAGAGCTCGAAGACCGAGAAGTCCTCGACCCGTGAGCGGAGGGCCCCGCCGGTCCCGTCGGTCCCGCTGAGGTAGAAGCCGAGCCCGAGGGAGCGCTCCCGCGCTCCCGGCCTCGCTGAGGGGCCCGTTCCGAGCGCCGGCACGCCGGAGAGCTCGAAGCGAAGGAATTTAAGAAACACGTTCCCCCTAGGGAGGGCCGATGCCGGACCGCCCGGTGCGCATCCCCCGAGCCGCAGGCGCCCCTTCCGGACCGGTCTGGGAGGAGCCCGCCGAGCCGCCGCTCGGCCCCCCCTCCCCCTCCGAGTACCGCGAGGAGCCCGAGCGCTCCATGTGGGCCTCGAACTCGGGGGCGGTCTCGAGGAGCTGGCGGGTCTTCCTCTCCTTTCTGGTGAGCCCGGGGATCCTCTGGGTCGCCTTCTTCGCGCTCGAGCGGACCTCCTCCGACACCACGCTGCACGCCGACTGGGTCGGTCCCTCGCTGATGGGGGCCATCTGGGCGGTCATCGCCGTGATAGGCTTCATGCTCACGCTCTACCGGACGCCGAGGGGGTTCCGTCGGACGCCGGAGGGAAACCTCCGCATCCGCACCTTCTTCGGGGGGGAGAAGGTCCAGCCCGTGGGGGAAGGGCTGAGGCGCGTCATCCGCGAGCACTACCGGAGAGGCGCGTTCAGCCCCGTGGACGTGGACCTGGTCGAGCTCGACACGCCCGGGGTCCCGTCGCGGCGCTGGCTCGTGGACTCCGATCTCCTCGACGAGATCGTCCCGCGCTGAGCTACCCGAGCAGGTCTTCGAGCTCTCCGGCCACCAGGGTCAGGAGCTGGTCGAGCGAGCGGTTCTTGAGCTCGGTCACGTGGCCGCCCGTCCCTTCCATGCGGGCGGTGAACTCATCCCCGTCCCGGACGAACGAGAGGGAGAGGACCAGCTGCGGGCCGAGGGAGACCGGGGCGGGGGCTGCGACCTCCGGCGAACTCTTCGCGGCGGTGGGGGCCGGACGCTCAGTGGAGGGCCGGGGCTTCGGCGGGGTCACGGAGCGCGAGGGAGGGGCGGCCGGTTTGCGGGGCTCGCTCCTGCGGGGGTTCTTCGCCGGCTTCCCCTTCGTCTTCGAGGACTGGGCCTTCGACGGGCGCTGGGGCTTCGGGCTCTGGGAGGCACGATGGGCCTGGTTCTTCCTCTTCGCCACGAGGCAACCCCTTATGGACCGGCCCGAAATTCTACCTCTATTTAAATCCTAGTTGGTGCGGTCCGGGCTCGAACTTCGCCCTGCTCTCCGGGCAGGTCCGCCCGCAAAGGTAAGACGCGCTCGGGGTTACTGCCGGGCCGGATGGGACAGGGAGAGAGGCCGCCCTCCGGGCCGGACGCGCCGCCGACGATGGCCCGATGGGTCCCCTGGCTCCTCCTCTCCGTCGCCCTCTTCTCCCTCTTCCTGGGGCTCGAGCCGCTCCTGACCTACGCCGCCTGGGGCTCCGACACGGGGGAGTACTAAGATCGG
>JAKATE010000024.1 GCA_021828085.1 Thermoplasmata archaeon
GGTCGTCCGACGGCTGCAACGCCTGGGGTGCCCGAAAGTGAACCTCCACGTCCTGCCGAGCAACCGGAGAGTGGTCCGGTTCTACGAGAGGATGGGTTTCCGCCCGGCCCCGATGCTCTACATGGAGCGCTGGCTCACAAAGGACGGGAGGGACCGTGCCCGTCGTCCAGCCCGGCGACGAGCCTCCCGTTCCGCCCGTCGCAGCCCCCGAACGGCCGCCCCTTCAGCTTCATAACAGCCCCCTCCCTGGCTCCCGGCGCGGGGGAGCCCTAGATGGAGCTGAGAGGGCAGTTGGAAGCTGCCGACCCCTTGAACCTGATCCGGGTAATGCCGGCGAAGGGAAGGACATGGAGCGGGTGACCGACTCCTCCGCGGGACGCGGAGGATGGCCGTAGGACCGACCGCTCGCCCTCCGGTACCTCCCGCCCACCGTCGCTGGGGACGCCGCTCCCGATGGTTCACGGCCCTACTGGTCGTGGTCCTCGTTGCAGTGGGGACCTACGGCGTGGCGGAGTACGCCGCCCATCTGCCCCCCTCCGGGCCCACCCTCACCATCTGGACCTACTCGAGCTTCTTCGGGTCGGGGAGCGACCCCGGCGCGGCCCGGGGGGCGGTCTTCGATCAATTCGAGAACCTGACCGGTGCCCACGTCCAGGTGGTCTACCAGAGCTCGGACCTCGCCAGCACCCTGCTCACCACCCCGGCGGCCCAGCGGCCCGACCTTGTCGTGGGGCTCGACGAGATCACGTCGGGGGAGGTGGAGCGGGCGAACCTGCTGCTCCCCTACTCCCCCCCCAACCTGGCGAGCGTTCCCCCGGCCCTGGTGCGCGCGCTGGGGCCCGGGGGTGGGGTCGTGCCGTACGAGTACGGCTACCTCGGCGTTGACTACAACCGCTCCGAGGACAACGCCTCGGGGCACCCGTACTCCCAGGGGAGCTTCTTCAGCGCCCTCCCGGCGGAGCCCTCCCTCGCCTCCCAGTTCGTCTACGAGGACCCCGCGGCCGGCAGCATCGTCGGGGAGGAGTTCCTGGCCTGGGAGTACGAGTACTACACCCAGGTCCTGCACCAGAACTGGACCGGGTTCTGGAAGGGCATCGCGCCCCACGCTATCGCCTCTCCAGACTGGACCGATGCCTACAACGAGTTCAGCGCCGGCCAGGCGGCCGCCTGCGTGAGCTACGTGACCGACCCGGCGTACAACTACTACTTCGGGTACGGGGGCGGGACCGGCTCCGCCGTCGCCGTGCACAACGGGACGAGCTACGGGTGGGAGACCATCTACGGGGCGGGGATCCTCAACTCGAGCAAGCACGTCGCCCTCGCCGAGGAGTTCGTGAACTGGCTGCTCGGCGGCACCGTCCAGTCCCTCGTCGCCACGAACGAATGGGAGTACCCGGCCAACTCGACCGTGCTCGCCGAACTTCCACCGGCCTACCAGGTGACGCTCCCCCCCTCCTCCATCACCCCGCTCAACCCCTACCTCCCACCGGTCCAGGCGGCCGAGGAGCTGCCCCAGTGGATCCTCGAGCTCCAGTCGCTCGGGGTGTGAGGGGGCGCGTCATCCTCCTCCATGACCGACCGTCCCCGCTCCTCCGCCGCGGCCCGCCTGTCCACGCTGTGGGGGTTCCTACCGGTCCTACTCTTCGTCACGCTCACCACGCTGGCCCCGCTGCTCTTCCTCCTCGTCCGGGTGGCGCAGGACTTTGGAGGCGCTCCCGGGCTCTACGCACAGCTCTTCGGCCCCTCTCTCGCGGCCCAGGATGCGCGGCTGGCGTTGGGTAACTCTCTCACTCAGGGGCTCTGGAGCGCGCTGGGGGCGTTCGCCCTCGGCTACCCGGTCGGACTCCTGCTGGGGCGCTACCGCTTCCCCGGAAGGCAGCTCCTCTCCTCCTCCCTCCTGGTGACGTTCCTGCTACCCAGCCTGCTGGTGGTCCTGGGCATCCAGGATCTGTTCGGGACCCGGGGGCTCCTCTCCCCGGAGCTCTCCTTCCTCGGCCACGGGCTTGCCGGGATCGTCGTGGCGAACGTCTTCTTCAACCTGGGGGTCGTCGCGCTCTTCACCTCCTCCTCCATCGAGAACGCCTCCCGGCCCCAGGAGGAGGCGGCTGCCCTTCTGGGGGCCAGCCCGGGGCGCATCTTCCGGGACGTCTGGGGACGCGCCTCGCTGCTGGGAGCCGGGGCGGGAGCCCTGCTCACCTTCCTCTTCTCGTTCCTCGGCTTCGCGGCCCCCCTCCTCCTCGGCGGCGCAGGGAACGCGACCGTGGAGGTCTGGATCTACACCCTGGCCCGGGGGGTCTTCGCGAGCCCGGGTCTCGCGTCGGTGCTCACCCTCTGGACGGTCCTCTTCCTCGCCGGGCCGAGCCTCGTCTATCTCTTCCTCGTCCGGCGGACGAGCTTCCTTGGGGGGGTCGCCCGGGGCTCCCCCGGACTCCGCCCTCTCCGCTCCGGTGGGGCGGGGGCGGCGGTCCTCGCGACCGTCTCGCTGCTCATCGCCGCAGCGGTCGGCCTCCTGCTGGTGGAGGTGATCGTGCACGGCTTTCAGGGCGCCCCGGGGTCCGCCCTGACCCTCGCGAACTTCTCCTCCCTCTTCTCCTCCCGCTCCGGACAGATCGTGGGGATCCCCATCGTCGCGGCGATCGGGAACTCGCTCTTCTACGCCACCCTGGCGTCCCTCCTGGTCCTCTCCCTCTCCCTCGTCACCGCCTATGTCCGGGCCCGTCGGGGGCCCGGCGCGCAGCTCACCGACCTGCTCGTCTTCGCCCCCCTGCTGGTCTCCCCGGTGATCCTCGCGCTCTCCCTCGAGACCTTCTACACCGGCACGCTGGCGACACCCCCCCTCCTCTGGGTCCTTATCGTCCTCAGCGAGGCTTCGTTGGCGCTTCCCTTCGCCCTCCAGTCGGTCACCCTGGGGCTCCGCTCGGTCCCCCCGGAGCCTCGGGAGGCGGGTCGGACGCTGGGGGCCTCCTCCTGGCGGGCCTTCGTCGACGGGGACCTGAGCGGGCTCCGGGGGTCCATCACCTCGGCGGTGCTCTTCGCCTTCGCGCTGGGGCTGGGGGAGTTCGCCGCCACCAACTTCCTCTACATCCCCTCCTACGCCACGACCGTGGTGGCGATCTACCAGCTGGGCAACGCCCGTGCGCTCGGGGCGGAGGCGGCGCTCGCGACCCTGCTGGCGGTCCTGAGCCTCGTGCTCTTTGTCGGCCTGCAGGAGGTGCTGCGCCGTGTCCGGGCGTGAGCTCGCGGCCGCGGTCCGGTCGCTCGAGGTGACGAGCGGATCGTTCCACCTGGGGCCGGTCTCCTTCGAGCTTCGCCCAGGGGAGGTGCTGGCCGTCCTCGGCCCGAACGGCTCAGGAAAGACCACGTTGTTGCGCGCCCTGGCGGGCCTCGAGCCCGTCGAAGGGGGCTCCTTCGAGCTCGGCGGGCGGGAGATCACCCGGGCTCCCCCGCAGCGTAGAGGGATCGGTTTCGTCTTCCAGGACCTCGCGCTCTTCCCCCAGAAGACGGTGGAGGAGAACGTCGCCTACGGGCTCACGGTGAGCGGACCGTGGGATGACCGGAAGGAGGCGCGTCTCCAGGAGATGCTCCAGCGCTTCGGCCTCGAAGCGCTGGCCCGGCGACGTCCCGGGGAGCTCTCCGGTGGGGAGCGTCAGCGTGTGGCGCTCGCCCGCGCGTTGGCCCCCTCCCCCCGGTTGCTCCTCCTTGACGAGCCGCTCGCCGCCTCGGACCCCCGCCGTCGGCGAGAGCTACAGGTCGACCTGGCCCGATGGCTCCGAGAGGGCTCGGAGGCGGCTGTCTATGTGACCCATGATCTCGAGGAGGCCCTCCTCCTCGGGGACCGTATCTTGCTCCTTTGGAAGGGTCGGGTGCTGCGCTGGGCCCCGCCGGTCGATCTCCTTTCCGACCCCCAGGACGTCAACGCCGCCTGGTTCCTTGGCTACAACGTCGCCCGGGACGGAAAGGCCTGGTTCGGCGTCCATCCGTGGGATCTCGAACCGTCTCTTCCGAAGGAGGGCGGGACGCTCTCCGCGCGGCTGCTGCGCCGGGTCCCCGCGCCCTGGGGGGAGCGCTGGCTGCTCAGCTTGGGAAGGGAGGAGGGGTCCCTGCCGTGGGAGGCCTGGGTCCCAAAGGACAGGTTGGCCCCGGACCTCCCGAAGGAGGGCACGGTGGAGCTCCGGGCGCTCCGGCGCGTCGCGCTCGAGGGCTCGCTGGAAATCGATTGGTTGAAGAGCCCGGAGGGTTCGCCCCCGGGTCCTTCGGGAGCAACGTGACCGCGGCCGATACCCCCCCGGTGGTGCTGATCGGAGAGCCCGAGAGCGAGCGGAGCCTGCTCAAGGCCTACCTCGAGCGGAACAAGCTCGGCGTCGTGGGCTCGGTGGGAGCGCTCACCGACGGCATCCCCCTCCTCGCCCAGAAGCCCGAGGCGACGGTGGTCTTCCTCCATCCGGCCGACGCGGCCTCCACCGGGGCCTGGCTCGCGCAAAGGCGCGAGCAGGGGTTCAACGGGAGGGTGGGGGTCATCGTCGCCCCGGCCCGGATCCTCGAGTTCGTCGGTCCGGGGCGCTTCAACGACTTCGCCTTGAAGAGCCCGGTCTCCGAGCCGGATCTCTGCGGGGCGGCCCGGTCTGCTTCGCGGATTGCGGACCGGGGCTGAGTTGCCCTCCGACCCCTTTCCCACGACGAGAAGACCAGAATCCCAGCTCAGTCCGATTGAGGGGAGAGCGCCTGGGAAAGGCCGTCACAGAACAGGGTGACTCCCAATCCGAAGAGCAAGATCCACAGGGCGGGGAAGGTGTACCCCCACCAAGGATTCACCGCGCTTGAACCCGGCACCCACGCCGCCGCCCCGTTCGCCAAGACCCACGTCCATTCGGGGAACTGGGCCGACGGCAGGATCGGGAGGACGTTAGGGAGGAAGTCGCAGATCGGTACCGGGGAGGTGATGGAGATCTCGATGTTGACGTACAGGAGACCCCCCAAGAGGACGAAGATGGTGGCCACCGTCGTCGGTATCTGGGAGAGGATCGGGAACAGGCTATTCGGGAGGATGTGGCGGAAGAGGAGGCGTCGTGGCCGGGCACCAGAGGCCCGGGCAGCCTCTACGAAGGGTTGGGCGGCCACCGATCTTGCCCGGGCCTGGACCCCCCGGGCGTAGGGGGCCCAGAGAACGACGTTGAGGAGGAGGGCGAAGGTCCAGAGCCGATCGTTGCTCGGCACCATGGGAAGGAAGAAGAGCAGGGCGGCAAGGGTGAGCACGAACTCCGGGACGGAGAGGAAGACGTCGGTCAGGCTGGCCAACAGGTCATCGAACCACCCCCCCAACCCCCCAGCAATGGCGCCGAGCAATCCTCCCGCGAGGGCGGCAGGAAGGACGACGAGCGCGACCAGGGCCAGGTCCCAGCGAGTCCCCATGACCAGGCCCTGGAGGACATCGAAACCAGCGGTCCCGGTGACGCCCAGCGGGTGGGCTCCCCACCGGAGCGGAAGGAGCTGGAGGGTGGGCCCGGGTGGGACCACGCAGAACCGGCCGGACTGGAGATGGGCCGGGAGGAAGGCCGGGTCCCCCGGATACCAGAGGGACGAGAGCGAGCCCACGACCACGAAGAACCCTAAGATCGCCAATCCCCCGAGGAGGGGGGGATTCTGGAGGAGGGCACGCAACCGCCGGTAGAGGAGAGGCCGGGTCTGAGGAGGCTCCTCGGGCTCAACCCCCGATGGCCCAGGGGAAGGACGGTTCATCGTCGCCGACCCTCCCAGCCGAGCCGAGGGTCCAGCCAGCGGCTCACAGCGTCGGCCGTCAGATTCACGACCATGATCACCAGCAGAATGAGGAAGGCGAGGACCGCCAGGAGGGGCGGAGCGCTACCGAGCACGGTCTTCGGATTGAAGACCTCCGTGATGAGGAAGGAGCCCATCCCCGTGTCCTGGAAGAACCACTCTGCGATCGACTGGATCAGGAGGAAGAGGGCGAAGGTGTTCCCGAAGGTGTAGATGTAGATGGGGAGGACCTGCCGGGAGGTGTGGCGCCAGAGGAGAGCGCGTTCCGTGAGACCTCGGGCACGCGCCGAAGAGGTCGTCAGGCGATTCCGTACCCCGAGCGTCGCGAGCCGGGCGTACCGCAGGTACAGGGCCGCGTAGATCAGCCCGATGAGGGCGGATTGCACGAGGAGGTTGAGCCAGATCAGCCCCTCAACGTCCCACGCCTGGTGAACGACCGCGTCGACCAGAGGGAAGCCGGTCGGCGAGGTCTGCCCGAAAGTTCCGATCCAAGGGGGGTAGCCTCCGTAGTGTTGGGCGAACCAGACCCCGGAGGGTAAGCTCCCGAAGAAGGGGGTACCGAAGGTATGGACGTAGGGTGCGTAGAGGAAATCGGTGACGTAGAGGGCGAGCGTCACCAGGGAGAAGAACGCTCCGAAGGTGGCGAAGAGGCGTGTCGCGTTGTCGACGCCTCCGCCCCGACGCCAGCCGGAAAGGATGCCCAGGGGATACGCGATGAGGGCCGTGAAGAGGAGGGAGAAGGCGGCCAGTTCGAGCGAATACGGTAGATAGTACCCCACGACGACGCCCACAGGAACGAACACGTTCGAGACCAGGAGTACCTGGCCCCATTGACCGGTGAGGAGTTGAACCACGAAAGTGGACCAGCCGGACAAGAAGGCGGTCCCTGTGGTCGGGGTCCCCAAGGACGGATTCACGAACACCGTGAACAGGAAGAGGAGGGTGATCCCGAGGAGCAGTTGGGCGACCATCAGAAGGGAGCGCCTGGCGAGCCAGGTCCAGAACGCGCTCACTCCTCTCCCCCCCGTCCTTCCCAGCGTCGGCAGCCAGATCCGGCGAAGCTCCCGGACCAGCTCGTGCGTCCCTCCCCGACGCGCCCACCCCCCGATCGCCTGTGCCGTCAGCTCGCCTCGGGTCGGGGCCCGGCCCACCCCGGCCCGGATCCGCCGACGCTCGCGCAACTCCCGCGAGCCTCCCCGAACCCCCCACGCCACCAGGAGCCCGACCACCACCAGGAGGCCCCAGACCACCGGACCCCCCAGCACGCTGAACGGGTCGAACGGCACCGGATGGACCGTCAGCTCGACCGCGGCCTCCGTCGTGGTCCCCTGGGCGTCGGTCACCGTGACGGTGGCCACGTAGCTCCCCGTCGCGGTGTAGTGGTGGACCTCGGTGGCGCTCCCCGCAGCTTGGCTCCCGTCCCCGAAGGACCACGAATACTGGTACGGTGCCTCTCCCCCCGTCACCTCCGCCGTGAAGGTCACCGCGAGGGGGACCGATCCTTGCTGTGGGCTGACCAGGAGCACCACCGTCAGCGGGTGCGCGCTCGGCGGGAGCCCTCCGAAGGGAGCGAAGAGCGTCCACTGTTCGTCCTGTATCCCGGTGCTGGCGTAGCCTCCGAAGAGCACGAAGAAGTTCGATCCCACCTCCGTATCCGGCACCAGGATGCCGTCGGCCACGGGGCTGGGGGTGGGACCGGGAGGAACGGCGGGGAGATTGGTGACGGCCGACCAGGTGCCGTCCTTCCAGACCCAGGTGTCGTTGAGGAACCCGGCCGGTCCCTCCCCCCCGAAGAGGAGAGGATAGCCTCCGGCGGTGGTGGTCGCCTGGGCGTTGGCCCGGGGGGAGGGGCTCCGGGCCGGCGAGAGCCGCTCCCAGGTCGAGCCCTGGAAGGTCCAGGTGTCGTTGAGGTAGCCCCCCAGGCCCAGCCCTCCGAAGAGGAGGGGGTCGCCGGGGCTCGGGCCGGTGACGAAGAGGGCTCCCGAGCGGGGGGGCGGGGCCTCCGCCGGGTCCAGTCGGGTCCAGCTCCCGTCCGCGAAGGCCCAGGTGTCGTTGAGCGGACCGTGGGGGCCGATCCCTCCGAAGAGAATGGTCTCATTGAGGACCGGGTCGAAGGCGAGGGAGGCGCCGGCCCGGGCCGAAGGGGAGATCGGTAATTTCAGCTGGGACCATCCGCTGGTCAGTGCGTAGGTCCACGTGTCGTTGAGATAGCCGTGAGGACCCAATCCTCCGAAGAGGAGGGCGACCTGGAGGGTCGGGTCCCAGGCGAGGGAGGCGTGGGCGCGAGGGGAGGGGCTGTGGGAGGGGGAGAGGTCCTCCCAGGCGGGGGTCCCCTCATAGTAGAGGTAGGCGAGGGTCTCGTTGCAGTAGGTGGCGTTGCAGTAGCCGGAGCCCCCGAAGAGGAGGGGGAAGGGGGAGGAGGTGTCGGGGTAGAGGAGGGCGCTGGCGTTGGAGATGGGCGGGGCGTTGGTCCCGGAGTTGGACCAGGAGGCGTTCAGTCCAGACGAGGCGGGGAGCGGCGAGGGGGGAGAGGGGGAGGCCGACGCGCCACGGGCGGAGAGGACGAGACCGAGGAGGGAGAGCCCGAGCAGGAGGAGAGTCAGGGTTCTCCACCGCCTGCCTCCCCGGGAGTTAGCAGACCCAAGGGGAGAAGGACGTCGAGTGGAGCTGGAAGAGGCGGAGGTCAAGAGAGCCCCCAAGCCCAGGGAGTGACGGGGGGGTCATCACCGTTCTCTCCCCCGCGGGCAGGCTGATAGGAGCCGGAGGACCGGATCAGAGGGGAGCGTGACATCTGCCCGCCCTCACGATCGCAGGGGACTGCGGGGCCGTTAAACGGAGCAGAAGAACCGTGCGATAAATATATATATATATGCGTGTTACCCTCCATTATGCGCGCCCTACGCCTGGTTCTTGTGGCGGTGTTAGTGGTAATAGTCGCGTCGCTATTGGTTCTATCCATTCCGCCTGCCCCGTCCGGCACCACGGTCGACATTCGGCCAGCATACACTCCATCCACGTATGTTGATTTAGCTGTTCTCACAGTAAGGTGACCGTAAGTGGAAGTGTTGTCTGCCATGATGGTACGAACAATATCGACGCCTGCGGGAATCCTTCTCCTCCAGCGAACTGCGTCTACTCCATGTCGGACACTCCTGATTCGGGTTACACCTTTGTCGGTTGGACGGCAAGCGGTGAGGTCTCTATCTCAGGGTCCGGCAGTTCGGTGACGCTCACAGTACACATTCCCGGTGTGGGAAAGTACCAGGGATACGTCACCGCTACTGTCAGCTGAACAGGGCTGACGCACGAATCTATAGCCAACAGCAACAGAGCCCGGCATATTCGTTCTCCGCACCGGCTGCCGGACCAGCCGCAAGCGACCTCCTACGGAGGGCCCGGGTGAGAATTCCCTTTCCCGTCTCTCGGGAGGGGCTGTTCACGAAACCGTACTTTGCCTTACCGATTTCGGAGGGGATCCACCACCCAAGGTCAGACCAGGGCCCGGAGGTAGGGTAGACATCCCGCTCACCGCACGGGTTTATGTCCGCCGATGGGGGGTAACCGTCCGATGGCCGCATCCGCCGAGCCGGTCGTGGTGGAGTCCCACGACGTCTGGAAGTCCTACCCCAGCGAGGCCGGGCCGGTCGACGCGCTCCGGGGCATCGATCTCGCCATCCATCGCGGGGAGATGGTGGCGGTCATGGGCCCCTCGGGCTGCGGCAAGACCACCCTGTTGAACTGCTTCTCCGGCCTCGACGACATCTCCCGGGGCAAGGTCCTGCTCGAGGGGACCGACGTCCACGCCATGAGCGACCGGCAGAAGACGGTCTACCGCGCGAAGAGGATGGGCTTCGTCTTCCAGTCGTACAACCTCCTGCCCGTCCTCACCGCCGACGAGAACGTGGAGTTCCCGCTGCTCGTCTCCGGTGTCCCCCGGAAGGAGGCCCGCGCCCGCGCCCACGTCTGGCTCAAGGAGCTCGGGCTCGAGGGGAAGGAGCGCGTGCGCCCGGCGGAGCTCTCCGGGGGGGAGCAGCAGCGCGTGACCCTCGCCCGCGCCCTCGCCAACCAGCCCGCCATCGTCTGGGCCGACGAGCCGACCGGGAACTTGGACGAGCAGAACGCCCAGGAAGTGATGACCCTCCTCCGCTCGCTCAACCGGGAGCATCACCAGACCTTCGTGGTGGTCACCCACGATCCGGACGTGGCCCGGACGTGCGACCGGACCCTCCGGATGCGCGATGGCCGTATCGTCGACGCTTAGTCTCCTCGGGCTCGGGGACCCGCTCGCCGGGGCCCTGGTCCTCGCCGTCGCGGCGGTCCTCCTACTGCTCCTCCTCCTCGGCCTCCTCGACCCCCTGGTGGCCCGGATCGGTCTCCGGAACGTCGCCCGGGCCCGCTCCCGCACCGTGATCCTCGTCCTCGGTCTCCTCGTGGGGAGCACCATCATTTCCTCGAGCCTCGTCGTCGGGACCACCGTCAACACCCTCGTCACGCACTTCGTCTACGAGGAGAGCGGCGCGGTCAACGAGGCCGTCTACGCCCCGGGACAGCTGGTCAGCATCCTCGGAGGGACGAGCTTCGCCCCCTTCCCGGCCGCGCTCTTCCAGCGCTTCAACGATAGCGCGAGCTCCATCGCCGGGATCCAGGCGGTGACTCCCATGATCGTGGGGAGCCTGGGGGTGGTCGACCTCACCAGCGGGATATCGGTACCGGGCCTCACCATGGTGGGGGTGAACGCCTCGGCGGCCGGCCCCTTGGGCTCCTTCACGACCACCACCGGGACGAGCCTCGCCGGTCCTCAGCCGGGCGGGGTGCTCCTCAGTACTGCGGCGGCGAAGAGCCTCTCCGCGCACGCCGGGGATTCCCTCGTGGGGGTGGGAGCGGCCCAGGACCTCAACCTGACCGTCCTCGGGGTGGTCCAGCAGGACACCCGGGGCGGCTTCCTCAACGGCGCGGGACAGGGCGTCCTCTTCCTCTCCCTGCCGGACGCCCAGCGCCTGACCGGGCTCGAAGGCCTGTACAACTACCTCGCGGTCACCAACGTCGGGGGCATGAGCGCCTCGGGGGTCGCCCGGACCACGACCGTCTGGCCCGAGCTCAACCGCTCGCTCGCCTCGGCCCTGGCCACCCTCCCCCCGCTCGCGAACGTGCCTTCCGTCCACAACGTGCTCCAGGCGGGGCTCGCCAGCGCCCAGTCGGCCTCCTCGAGCCTGACCACCCTCTTCCTGGTCCTGGGGCTCTTCTCCATCATCGCCGGGGCGATCCTCATCATGGGGATCTTCTCCATGCTCGCCGAGGAGCGGCGGGGGGAGATCGGGGTGGCCCGCGCCGTGGGGATGCGGCGGGGTCAGCTGGTCCGGGCCTACGTCTTCGAGGGCCTCGCCTACGCCAGCGGCTCCGCCGCGCTGGGGACGCTCCTCGGCGTGGCGGTGGGGTATGTCATGGTCTACGCCTTCAGCTCCATCGTCCCCAGCGAGTTCGGGAACTCCTTCGCCGTCCTCTCCTCCTTCTCCTACACCCCCGGGGACCTCATCATCGCCTATGCCGTCGGCTTCCTCCTCACCCTGGGGACCATCTCCCTCACCGCCCTCGCCATCAGCCGGTTCAACATCGTGCGGGCCATCCGGAGCCTTCCGGAGCCCTCGCTGGCCCGGCAGATCCGGCTCCCGCTCACCGTCGTCTCCGCCCTGGGCTTCCTGGCCGGGGCGTTCGTCCTCTCCTACGGGTTCCTTCCCGGGACCGACCTCTCCTATGGCTACCTGGGCGTCGGCCTGCTCATCCTCGCCGCCGGGATCCTCGCGGCGGCGTGGACCTCGGTGAGGGTCTCCCTGACGGCCGGCGGGATCGCACTCCTCGTCTTCTTCGCCGTGGACCCGGTACGCACCGCCCTCTTCGGCACCGACCACACCGGCACCATCTTCTCGTTCTTCCTCCAGGGGATCTTCCTCCTGCTCGGGGCGGTCACGGTCTACGTCTTCAACTCGGACCTGGTGGTACGGACCCTCACCGGGAGCTTCCGCGGGAAGGCCCGGTACGTTCCCGCGGTCCGCCTGGCCTTCTCCTACCCCGGTCAGAAGCGCTTCCGCTCCGGCGTCACCGTCAGCATCTTCGCCATGGTCCTCTTCGTCATCGTGGCGGTGGCGGCGATCGGGGCGAGCATCCAGAGCAACGTCAACAGCTTCGTCGCCGAGCAGTCCGGGGGGTACAACCTGGTCGGGTTCTCCACCAGCCCGGTGCCGGGCATCACCGCCTACGTGGAGGACCACCCGGCGCTCCGGGGGGAGCTCCGGCACGTCATTTCCTTCTACTCGGGGGCCGCCGTGCTCACCTCCGCCGGTTCCCCGCCGTTCAGCTACAGCGTCGCGGCGGCTCCCGGGAACGTCTCGGCGCTGGAGAACTTCTACCAGGACAACGGGTTCACCTTCGCGGCCACCTGGCACGGGATGTCCGCGGCGAGCGTCTGGCAGACGCTCGAGTCGAACGCCTCCGTCGCTGTCGTGGACGGCAGCTTCGTCAGCGGCAGCTTCACCCTCGCCCCGACGCACCCGCTCGTGAGCCCCGGTGGGACGCTCTCGCTCTCGCCGGTGACCGGGGGGTCGGGGAGGAACGTCACGGTCATCGGTGTCCTCCAGGAGTCGCTCGTCCCGATCGTCCTAGTGAACCCCGGGTTCATTGAGCGCACGCTGGGGCTCAACCAGTCGCAGTTCTTCCTCCTCCAGACCGTCTCGGAAGGGGATTCCCTCTCCGTGGTCCAGACGCTCCAGACCGCCTTCTTCCCCCAGGGGCTCCAGGTCCTCGACCTGGTGGGCGTCCTCGAGACCTCGCTCCAGGTCATCCTCTCCTTCGTGAGCCTGCTCGAAGTGTACGCCACCCTGGGGCTCCTCGTGGGCATCGCCGCGCTCGGGATCGTGGCCCTACGGGCCGTGACCGAGCGCAAGGGCCAGGTGGGTCTGGTCCGGGCCATCGGTTTCCGGCAGGGGATGGTGCTGGGGGCCTTCCTGCTCGAGTATTCTTTCCTGGCGCTGGTGGGGATGGGCATCGGGACGGCGCTCGGGATCCTGCTGGTCTCGGACCTCTCCTCCGGGGGCCTGGGGTTCTTCACGCTCACCATTCCCTGGTCGAACCTGGCCGAGATCCTCGCCCTCGCCTACGCCCTCACGCTCTTGGCCGTCATCGGTCCTTCGTGGAAGGCCTCCCGCCTCCCCCCGGCCGAGGCGGTCCGCTACGCCGAGTAGCGCCGCCCGCGCCTCGGTACAATCCATTAAGAGGGACCTTCCCCCCTTGGCGCTCCGGGATACGTGCCCATCCCCATGGCGCGCAGGAAAAGGACCGGCTCAGCGCCGGCCGGCCGCCTTCCCCCCGCCCCCGACGGGACGGCGGACCAGCCCTCCGGTTCCTCGCCCTCCCCCCCTCCGACTCCCCCCTCCACAACCTCCCCCCGGGGATTCGGCCGGGCGGAGAACCTGGCGGCCTCCACGCTGCCGACCGTCTACGACGTGCAGGCGAACCGGGGGGACTCGCTGGCGCAGCTGCGCCTCGGTCGCCAGAGCCTGGTCTGGGGGCTGGTCGCCGGCGTCCTATTCCTCGGGGCCTCCTGGGTCACGCTCTCGCTGAACTCCGGGACGGTCCCCTACAGCCTCAACAGCCGATTCGGCGGCTACTGGGCGCTCCTCCTCCCGGTCCTGGCGGCACTCGTCCTCTCCGTGGGACTGCTCGTGGAGAAGTGGTCCTCCTATGCCATCTGGCCGTGGGAGGGCCATTTCATCGCAAACGTGGCCGCGGTGGCCCTCTCCGTCCTTCTCCTCGCCTTCCTCGTGCTCCAGGCCACCACGACGAACGGCTCGGTCCTCGCCTTCCTCGCCCCCGCGGTCTACCCGGCGGTCCTCGCAGCCACCACCACCGCCGTCGCCGGTATGGCCCTCACCTGGCGGAACTGGGCCACGCCGAAGATCGCGAGCCTGGTCCTCGCGCTCATCCCCTTTGCCGCCTTCTTCGTCATCGAGGCGAGCCTGCGCCCGTACAGCTTCTGGCTCACCCTCACCGTCTCGTTCAGCACCGCCGCCTTCGGCTATCTGGCGAGCGGCGCCGAACTGCATCTGATGGCGAGCAGCGGGAGCGTCCAGGACCGCCAGGTGATCGCCGGTAGCCAGTCGAAGCTCTTCCAGGTCCACGAGGAGCTCCGGAGGATGGCGCGGGACCTCACGGCGCGAGAACAGTTGGTGGTCCACCGCGAGGAGACGCTCAAGGGGGCGGAATCGGCCGTGGAAGGGCACTACCGCCTGCTCGAGGACCGCAAGGGCGACCTAGACCGGGCGAGCGAGGACCTCACCCGGCGCCACGGGGAGCTCGACGCCCTGGAGGAGGAGGCGATCCGTCGCAAGGGCGAGCTGGAGTCCCACGCCGTCGGGCTCAAGAGCGAGCGGGAGTCCCTCGAAGCACGTGAGCGGGAGCACGCCCTGACGTCCGGCAAGCTCGAGGAGGAGCGTCGGACGCTCGCCGCCCGCAATGCCGAGCTCCATCAGTTGGACGCGGACCTCAACAGCCGCCGGACGGAGCTCTCGCGCAAGGAGTCCGATCTCCGCGCGCTCGAGTCCCAGCTCGCCGAGCGGGCGAAGAGCGCCCCGCTCCCGCCGGCCGCAGTGCCCGCTCTGGTCCCCCCGCTCCCGGGGACGCCGGGCGCACCCTCTCCCTCGTCCCCGGCACCCCTCCCGGACCCCGGCCGAGCCGCCGTGTCGCTGGGACGGGACCCTCAGGAGCGCGAGCGGCTGCTGGCCGAACGGGAGCGTCAGATCAAGTCGCGCGAGGAGTCGCTCGCGAGGCGTCGGGAGGAACTCTCCGGGACGGCTGTGGAGGCCCAGGCACGCGATCGGGCCCTGGCCGGGCGCGAGGCTAGGCTCCAGACGCAGGAGGCCGAGCTCAAGGCCCGCCAGGACGCGCTCGAGCGGAGCGCCGAGAAGACCCGGGGGCTCGAAGCGCAGCTCGTGGAGACAGAGAAGGGGTCTGCCAGTGCGCGTGCTGCCCTGGAGTTGCGCCTGCGCCAGGCCGAGGAGCGGGAGCAGACCGCCAGGCGCCGGGCCGAGGAGCTCTCCCGCATGGACCTCGAGATCCAGAAGCGGGAGGGGACGCTGCTCGCCCGGGAGTCCCAGTACCAGAGCCAACTCCGGACCCTGGAGGGGAGCCTCGAGGAGCTCCGTCGGAGCCGCTCGCCGGTGGGGGCGGCCGAGCTCGCGGCGAGCCTGCCGGGGGCGCCCGCGCCTCCCTCTGCCTCCGGCTCCCGGGAGGAGCCCGCCCTCCCCCCGGCATCCCGGTCGAACCGGGAGGCCAGCGGGCTTCGGCGGATGGACGACCTCCTCAAGGGCGGCTATCCCCGGGGAGGGCAGGTGGCGGTGATCGGCCCGGCGTTCTCGGGGAAGGAGGCGCTCCTGGGGGGCTTCCTGGCCGAGGGGCTCTCCCGGGGACAGCGGGTGATCGCTCTCACCGCCGAACGCACCCCCAAAGAGCTGGAGAAGGAGCTCCTCGGGGGTCGATCGGCCGCGGGGATCGTCTGGCTCGACGCCACCGGCCGCTCCTCCGGGTCCCCCGCCACGTCCCCGGGGGCGTCGGGGATCGCAGGCCCAGGGGACCACCGCGGGATCCTCCAGGCCGTCGCGCGGGCCTTCGGGCCGACGTCCGCCCCGGCCCCTTCCACCCGTCTCGTCATCGCGGGTCTCTCCCCCATGATCACCCAGTCCGAGGAGCGCGAGGGACTCGCCTTCCTGAGAAACCTCATCGGGATGCTCCGGCCCCGGGGAGTGACCGCGCTCTACAGCGTGGACCGGGGGGTGCACCCAGAGGAGGTGGTCGAGTCCGTGCTAAGCGCCATGGATGGGGGGGTCCTGCTCCGGGTGGAGGGGGGGAAGAACGCCCTCTCCATCGTCGGGCTCGGAGAGGTGGAGACCCGTCAGTGGGTCGAGTACTCGATCGGTCCCGGCGGGATCACCCTGGGGAGCTTCGCCCTCGAGCGGATCCGCTGATCAGTGTCGCGGGAAGCCGCGCAATAGCTCACGCAGCACCTCTGCGGGACGGGGGGCCTTGGTGACTGCGCTCGCGAGGAGCACCCCCTCCGTCCCCAGCTCCAGCGCTTGGCGGACATCCGCGGCGTCGTGGATGCCGGCCCCGCAGAGCACGCGCGTGCGCGCGCTCGCGGCGCGCACGAGCCGGACGGAACGGGCGATGAGCTCCGGTTCCGCAGAGGAGACCGAGACGTCCCCTCCGATGAGGGCGGGGGGCTCGACGGCGAGGTAGTCCGGTCGGGAGCTCAGCGCGCGGCGTCGGGCCTGACGGTCCTCGCGCGCGCAGACGACGGCGCTCAGCCCCGCAGCTCGGAGCCGGTCCACCACCGCAGGGACGAGAGGGTCCGAAAGGGGGTGTTCGGAGTGGCCGACCAGGCTTCCCCGGGCCCCGGCGGCCCGGAGGGACTCGGGGACGATCCAGCCCGTCTGCGCGCCCGGCTCGCGGGGGTCCGCGTGCTGGGCGAGGATGGGGATGGGGAGCGACCGGGCGAGCAAGCCCACGTCGGCCGCGGCAGCCGCGAGCGCCACGGGGACACCGGCCCGGTCGCCCTCCCGCTCGAGCAGCCGGCCCAGCCGGAGCGCACCCTCTCCCACCGACGAGGGGTAGGCCTTGAGGTTCAGCAGGAGGAGCGGACTCCCCAGCCGGGCCCCCCGATCAGCGCGCGGCAGCCTTCGTCCTCTTGGGCCGGGAGCAGATGGCGTACTCATCTCCGTCGAAGAACACCTCCCGGTCCGGATGCTTGCGCTGGAGCTCGGTGATCTTGGAGAGGACGTCCTCCAGGGTCGTGGTCTCGTCGTTGGGGTCGATCCGGAGATGGACCGTCTTGTCGGTCCGTCGGCCCGGATCGCTCGGTGGCATGGCGAGGCCCTGCATGGGCCCTGCCCGCTTAAAAACTCGCGGGAGCGGGCGGGAGGCCCCCGCGGTCCCGGCCGGGGCTGGCCCCACCCCCCCCTCCCGGAGAGGAGGAATGCTTTAGCCCACCCGGCGCTGGGGCCGGGCATGAAGGACCGGAGCGAGCTCTCCCGGGTGGAGTTCGGCAAGACCCGGATCCGGCTCACCAAGGACCTGACGACGATGAACCCTGCCCTCGTGGAGGGGCTGCAGGGCCTGGCCGTGGGGAAGCTCGCGAACTACACCATGAAGGTCCGTTTCCCCACGGTGACCGTGGGCATCAACTGGCAGGACTGCGACATCGTGGAGGGGGTCTACGGGATGCCGGAACCCCCGCCCATGAAGCCCCTTCCCGCCCAGCGGGGAGCCCCCGCAGAGCCCCCGGCTCAAGAGTGAACCGTCTCAACCCGGGCATTCCAGAGGGAGAGAGCCACGCCGTGGCCCTCCCTTGTGGTGGCGGAGGAGAACGGGTTGGCGGTCAGGGCACTCAAGGAGTGCCCGAGGGGAGCGATCCCCCCAGAGAGTGCCAGGCACCCTCGACCACTCCCGACACCGACATTCCGGCGGCGTGGAGGAAGGTCACCCCCACAAAGACGAGCAGGCCCAGGCCGATCAGGCTCAAGATGACGCCCATTTTCTGCTTCCCGCGTTCGCGGCCCTCCTTGACAGACCGTTCACCGCGGCGGGGGTGGAAATACCCTCGCCTATCACGGGAGCGAACGGTCCTTCGAGGGGAAAACGGCCCGGGAAAGGGGAGCGTCGGACGAACGTCGGCACGCCCGGAACGGGGGAAGGTCCGCCCTCAGCTCTCCTCGAACCCCCCTCGAGGGAACCCCTTCCCCCTCCGCCTCCGGCAGGGTCGTGAGGCGTTCCGAGTTCACGCCCGCGCGCGCATGCGCCCAGGGGGGAATGGCCCGGCCCTGAGGCCTCGGCCGAGAATGCTTAATTAGCGCCCACGAGCCTCCGCAGCGCGCGCCCCGATGGTCTAGTGGTCCAGGATCACGGTCTGTCGAGCCGTGGGCTCGGGTTCAAAGGGTACGGAGCCCGGGGGGCTCCGTTCCGGGAACTCCCGATCGGGGCGTACACCTTCAGAGAGGCGAACGCGCACGGGCGCGACGCTCGAGCACGCCGGCCAGTTGGGCCGGTGGGACGAGCCCCTCGGGCGTGACGAACCCCTTCACCAGCGCGGCGGGCGTCACGTCGAAGGCCGGGTTGCGGACCGGAGAGCCCTCGGGGGCGGTCCGCACGCCTCCCCAGAGGGTCAGCTCTTCCGCCCCCCGCTCCTCCACGGGGATCTGCTCCCCCCGCTCGAGGGTCGCATCGAAGGTGCTCCAGGGGGCGGCCACGTAGAAGGGGACGCCGCTTTCCCGGGCCAGGAGGGCCTTCTCGTAGGTCCCCACCTTGTTGGCGAAATCCCCGGAGCGCGTGATCCGGTCGGCCCCGACGAGGACCAGGTCGACCTCCCCCTTCCGGAAGAAGTACCCCGCGGCATTGTCC
>JAKATE010000182.1 GCA_021828085.1 Thermoplasmata archaeon
CGATCTTTCCGTCCGAGCCGGAGCAGGAGCCGTCCCCGCCGCCGGAGGAAGAGCGGGTTCTGCGGCTCGCGCTGCAGCAGGATCTCGACGTAGTGCAGGGCCTTCGCGTCCTGATTGAGGGCCGCGAGGACCTCCTCCATCCCCCAGATGAGGTCCGTGTCCTCCCGACCGAGCTCGATGGCCTTCGCGTAGGCCTGCTCCGCCTCGGCGTTCCGGGAGATCTCGCGGAGGGTGTGGCCGAGCTCCTTGAAGATGTCCCCGCGCGTCGCGTTCGCCGGGTCGGCCAGGAACTCCTTGTACCCGTCCACGGCCCGGTCCACGTTCGAGAGCAGCTTCGCCGCCCGCGCCGCCCCGAGCAGGCTCACGTTGCGGAACTCCGTGGAGAGGCTCGAGCGCTCGTAGCTCCGGAGCGCCTCGGTGGCGAGCCCCTTCCTCTCCGGCGCCTTCTCGGCCGTGCGGTACGCCCGGGAGAGGTAGAGGTTCCCGCGCTCCAGCGCGACGTCGTAGCGCGAGGGGTCCTTCTCGAAGATCCGGTCCAGGAGGGCGGGGATCTCGTCGGTCCTCCCCATCGTCTGGAGGAGGGCCTTCTTCTGGAGCAGGATGGGAATGTTGTCCGGAGTGATCCGGAGGATGTGGTCGTAGACCTGGAGCGACTCGTCCCTCTGCCCCAGGGAGGTGAGCGCCTGGGCCAGCTCCTCGGCGGCCGACGTGTCGGAAGCGTTCTGCGCGAGGATGGCCCTGGAGAAGAACACGACGTAGGGGGCCTTGCGGTTCTGTTTGGCGAGGCGCAGCCCCTTGCGGAACTCCTCCACCTCGGTGGGGTGGGCCTGGACGATCTCCTGGTAGACGCGTAGGGCCCCCTCGAGCTGGCCGGTCGCCGAGAGCAGCTCGCCCAGGGTCCGCTCCGCCTCCAGGTTGTGAGGGGAGAGGACGAGGAGCGCCTCGCACGCCTCCATCGCGACGTCCTTGCGGTCCTGCTTGAGCGCGAGCGTCCTCAACGCCTGCAGGTTCGCGAGGTTCCGGGGGTCGAGCTCCTTGATCCTCCGCCGGACGTCGACCAGGAGGTCCGTCTGGAGGTTCATCGTCTCCAGCGTCGAGGCGAGCTCGAGCAGGAGCGCGGGGTCGACCTCCGCCCGCTTCTCCAGGAGGGAGCGGTAGAGCGTGAACGCCTCGTCGTTCTTCTGGAGCGCGAGGAGGACCCGGGCCTTCAGGAAGAGGTAGCGGGGGTCGTCCGGCTTGAGCTGGATGGCCTTCTCGAGCGAGTCGAGGGCCGGGGCGAGGTCGCCGGAAGAGGCGAGGAGGTTGGCCTTCGTGAAGTGGAGCTCGGGGTCGGAGGGGTTGGACTGCAGGAGCTGGTCGCACGTCTCGGTGGCCTGCTTGACCCCGCCCAACGTCATGGCGAGGGCGAGCTTCACGCGGAGAGCCTTCGGGTGTCCCGGGATGAGCTTCAGCGCCCGGTCCACGTACTGCGTGCTCGTCGCGTCCAGCTGCTGGGCCTGGAGGTAGCACTCGACGGCGTCCTGGGGCCGGCCCAGGATCTTCAGCGCGTCGCCCTTGCTCGCCCAGATCGCCTTGTCATGCGGGTTGACCGACAAGGCCCGGTCCAGGAGGTTCAGCACCTGGTCCAGGTTCTGGTTCATCGAGAGGAGGATCATCGCCTTGTGCTGGAGCGCCGAGGAGGAGTTCGGGGAGAACGACAGCGCGAACTCCACGGCCTGGAGCGCCTGGTCGCCGATCGACAGACGGTAGAACCCGAGCGCGGTCCGGTCGAGGAGGTCCCCCGCCTCCTGCCGCTGGTAGGAGAGCTCGTTGAACCGGTCGCGCGCGAGGTTCAGGACCTCCTTGAGCGCGTCCACCTGGCGGTTGAAATCCCGCACCTGCTGGGCGGCTTCGGCCGACTCGAACCACTGCCGCGCCTTGGCCAGGGCAGGCGTGGCTGGCGTGCCCGCGGGCTGAACCATCTCGTCTCCAGCAGTTCAGTGATACGAGATTAAGGCTTCGACCACCGCCGATAGACCCTACGCCCGCGGAGGAGGCTCGGGACCTCCCTCGTTCTGGGGGCCGGGGGAGCGGCACGTGGCCCCGGCCGGTGCGGTCGCCCGGACCACGCGACCGGGCCCCACCCCGCGCTTCCCGAGGAGGCAGATAGGTTGATGTCGCACGTCCGGGTCCCACGACCCGACCAGGGGTGACCGGATCTGCCCAAACGCGCCGCGGGGCTTCGAAAGTACATCTACGACCCGGTCCACGGCTCCGTCCCGCTGACGGGGCCCACCCTCGAGCTGCTCTCCCATCCTCTCGTGCAGCGGCTCTGGGGCATCCGACAGACAGGGCTGGCCAACCTGGTCTTCCCCGGGGCCAATCACACCCGGCTCGAGCACTCCCTCGGGGTCCTCTGGGTGACGCGGGCGATGGCGACCGGGCTCGGTCTCTCTCCCGAGGAGGCGCTCCCGCTGGAGATCGCGGGGTTGCTCCACGACCTCGGCCACACCCCGTTCTCCCACACCCTCGAGGGGGTGCTCCAGGAGGTGGGAGGCACCTCGCACGAGGAGGTCACGGCGCTGCTCGTGCGCGGCGACGTCCCGGAGCCGTACGAGGTCCCCCAGCAAGGCGTCGACGGGTTCCACGCGCGTACGATCCCTGAGGTCCTGGAGCGGCACGGACTCTCCTCCCGGGAGGTCGTCGAGCTGCTCCGCGCCCCTCGTCCGCGGGCGCGTCCCTTCCGCAGCGAGATGCTCCACGGGTCCATCGACGCCGACCGTCTGGACTACCTGCAGCGGGACGCCCACTACACGGGAGTGGCCCACGGGTTCATCGACGCGAACCGGTTGCTCGAGACGGTCCGTCAGGAGAGAGGGCACCTGGTCTTCGCGGAGAAGGGTCGCCCCGCGGTCGAGGGCTTCCTCTTCGCCCGTTCGCTGATGTACTCGTCGGTCTACTACAACAAAACGGTCCGCATCGCCGAGATCATGTTGCAGTCCGCGCTGGAGCGGCTTCCCTCCTTCCCCGACATCGCGCCGCTCCTCGCCCTGACCGATGCCGCCCTGCTCGCCATCCTCGAGCGAGAAGGGGGGCGGGCGGGGGAGTTCGCCCGGCGGTTCGAGGTCCGCCAGCTCTACAAACGGGCCTTCACGCACCCCTGGGGGTCGGAAGGCCCCTCGGATCCCCGCTTCCTGCGCCTGGCGAAGGTGCCTTCCGAGCGGCGACGCGTCGAGGACGAGATGGCTCGCCGTCTGGGGGCGCGTCCCGGAGAGGTCCTCCTCGACCTCGCCTCGACCCACCGGGGGGCTCCGCACGCCGGGGCCCCGACCACCGGGGGAGATCCCCTCTGGATCTGGGAGGCGGGGAAGGTGGTCGACCTCTTCCGGACCGATGGGGCGTGGTCCACCCTCCTCTCACGACCGATCACCCCCTGGGCCGTCGCGGCCTACGTCCCCGCGAGGCTGGTGGACGCGGCGCGCCGACGCCGCTCCCGGCTCCTGGACGTGCTCGGCTGAGTGGAGCACCCCCCGCCCCCCCCCGGCGTGGGGGTCGCTCCGAGCGGCGCCGAGCTCGAAGACCCCTCACGCGGGGGGTGGGGTCGGGCCGTTGGGCCGCTCGGAGCGGCCCGACCC
>JAKATE010000183.1 GCA_021828085.1 Thermoplasmata archaeon
GCGCCTGGCCATGCGCGGTCGCCGCCGGCTTGGAGGCACCGGCATCTCCACGATCAGCGTCGGAGCGGGCACGGTGGTCGAGACCCCTCCCGAGGAGATCTCTCCCACCGCTCAGCGGTCCTCTGCCCCTCCGCACTCCGCGCTCAGCACGATCCCGGGGACGGCGCCCCGACTTTCCCCGAGCTCACCCACCTCCAACTCCCCCCCGTCCACCTCGCCCATGGTCTCCTGCGGCCGGTGCGGCCGCGTGAACAGTCCCGGGGACCGGTTCTGCCGCGGGTGCGGCGCGCCGCTCGCCCAACCGAAGTGCCCCCGGTGCCAGAAGCCCGTGGAGCCCACCGACAAGTTCTGCCACGGCTGCGGGGCTCCTCTCGGAGGCTGACCTCGCGCCTCCCTTCGAAGGAAGGACGCGGGGCCCTCAAGCGAAGTCGTCGAGCCGGCGCTGGTGCTTCCAGTCGCGGAGCCAGTGGCTCTGGCGGAGCCACCGACCCACGGGGATCTCGAAGTAACAGGAGATGCGTCGGAAGACGTCCTCGAACGTCGCGAGCTTCTCGGGCGTGCCCTGGAGCCCCGCCCGGACGTGCTCCCGTACGTTCCAGACCCCGAGCGGCATGACCTGGTCGGGGTGGGTCTCTCGGAGGACCACGACCCCCGCTTGGCGCTGGATGCGTTCCAGGTGCTCGCTCGCCGCGAGGCGGGCCGCGTAGTAGCATCCCCCCATCCCGGCGTACGTCGTGCGGCCCTGGTTCCCCTCCCAGTCGCCGAGCATGGCCACCTGCTCTCCCGTCGGGTTCCAGAGCGTTCCGGGGTACCAAGCTTCGATCGATTCGTACCTCCAGTACCCTGGTAGGAGGAGGAGGAACCATCGGTCCCCCAGCGCCTTCATGGTGTAGAGCTGGAACTCCGAGAGCTCCGGCAGCTGGCGCACCCTCTCGAGGTTCTCCTTCGACAGCAGGTCGTCGACGGCGGTGATCGACCATCGGGTCGGAACGAACTTCCGGTGGCCCCTGCGCCCCAGCACCCCGGCGCTGAAGGCCCTCTGGATGCGGGTGACGGACACGTCCTTGTCGTAGAGCTCCGTCACGCCGACCCTCGCGGTCGCGTGGAGGTCTCCCGTGGCCTTCTCCAGCCGGGCGTCGACCTTGCGGACCTCCACCTCGAAGTCCTCGAGAGGGGCGGAGGCCCCGAACGGCGGGGCCTCGTCCGAGAGCTCGAGGCGGATCCGGGGAGGGCGACGGAAGTGCGCCTCGGTCTCCGCGCTCTCCTGGGCGATGGAGACCAACTGGAGCTCCTCCACCAGCTTCCCCCCGGACTCCGCCTCGGTCACCTTCACCGGGGCCACCCCGCGGACCAGGGAGGAACGGTAGCCCACGATCTCCTGGAGCGGACGGCCCACCCAGGACTCGGGCGTATCGTAGAGGAGCGTGTCCCCGTGCTCGGGGGCGAGGAGCGGTCCCACGTTAACGTAGGGATACCCGATGCGACCGACGAAGATCCCCGGGGGAGTGCTGCCGTCCCAGTCCTTCTGCCCCAGCATCGGGAGGGTCTTGCCAAGGGCGTTGTAGCGGATGAGCAGAGGGCAGACCGGCTTGCCGCAGAGCAACTGCGCCGACCGGCAGCGGAGGCACATCGTCGGGTCCTCGCGAAGCCCCGGGATCGTCCAGATGAGCGAGGGGTCCGGGGCCACTCCTGGGAGGGGAGGGAGGGCCTTCTGGCCCGGGACCAGGGAGGCTTCGCTCATGGCAGCAGGCTCGAAGAACGGGAGTGGGACTCAAATAGGGCTACTAGATGGTGAAACGGTCCGCGCGATGCGGCATGGGACTGTGGGCTAGCTTGGTCTAGACTTGGGCGTTCGGGACGCTCAGACTCCGGTTCAAATCCGGACAGTCCCACTCCTCCAGAGCGTAAGCCCGGCCGGATTTGAACCCCCCTCGTTTCCCGAGGACGATGGGGGGGCATTCCGGGAGGACCGGGCGGTGGCCGGGAGCTCGGGCGATGAATTGAAAGGGAAGGAGCGCCCGTGGCTTCTCGGCCCTAGCCCGGACCCCAGGTGCACGTTTGCCAGGAACCTCTGCTCCCAGCCCGTCCAGGTCCCACTCGGGGGCGCGCGCCTTTGACGCTCTCATCCTCGGTGGTGGCATCGCAGGGAACGCTCTCGCGTTCCACCTCGCGCACGAGCACGGCTGGAAGGTCTTCCTCTACGAGCGGCACACGCCCGCCGGCGGAGCGTCGGGCAAGGCGGCCGGCATCGTCTCCACGCAATGCTGGAACGCGTGGGACATCCGCGCGGTCGAGACCTCAAGGAAGGAGTACCGACGGCTCTCCGAGGAGCACGACGAGACCCTGTTCCTGGAGACGGGAGGACTGCGCGTCGTCTCCAGCGAAGAGGGGGAGCGCGGGCTCGCCTCGGCCGTGGACCGACTGCGAGCGGCGAAGATCGAGGCTCGGGTCGTCACGGCCAAGGAGGCGGGAGAACTTCTTCCGGCCGCGAAGGTCGATGACGCTCGGGCCGCCCTCTACACGCCCAAGGACGCCGTCGTCGCCCCCACCGACCTCACACTTCTCTACGGACGGCTCGCCCGAGAGAACGGGGCCCAGGTCGAGTCCGACCTCGGGGCTGCGGAGGCCCGCCCGGTACCGAAGGGATGGGAGCTGGCGGTCGGAGGCCACACGTACTCCGCCCCGAAGCTCATCGTGGCGTGTGGCGCGTGGACGAAGGGCGTGCTTGGCCGGCTCGGCCACCCGTTGCCCCTCGCCCCCTACCTGACCCGGGCGTGTCTGATCAAGGCGAACGTTCGCACGCCCTTCCCCTGGCTCCACGACAGTGAGCTCGACGTCTACGTTCGGCCTTTCCCGGGAGGGGATGTGCTCGCAGGGGACGGGACCGAGCTCAAGGAGGTCGACCCCGAGCATCTCTCGCCCTCGAGCGACCTTCCCTTCCTCGAGAACGTGGCGGGGTTCATGCAGCGGCGCTTCCCCGCCTGGGCCTCCTCCTCCGTGGGCGCCTCCTGGCACGGGATCTGCACCTCGACCCCGGACCGCCGACCGATGATCGGCCCGGTTCCCGATGCGCCGGGGCTCTTCGTGCTGACCGGGTTCAACGGCTTCGGGGTCATGCGCGCGGGCGCGGCCTCGAGGTGGATGGCGGACGCCCTCGCGCGAGGCCGATGGACCGAGCTGCGCGAGGTCGACCCGGGGAGGTTCGAGCCTCCCTACGCGCCGTTCGAGCCGCGGCCCGGTTTCACGCTCGAGCCCTGACCGCGGGCCCGTGGCGCGGGGGCCTTCGAGGCCTCTCTAGCTGGACTCGCCGCTCGGGGAGGCGTCCGAAGCGGGGGAGGGCTCGGACCCTCCCGTCCCTTCGGAGGGGCTCCCGCTCGACCCGGCGCCTTCCGAGGAGCCGCTGGCGGGTTCATCGACCTTGATGGGGGAGGTGTCCTCGGCGGAGGGCTCAGGCTCGGAGGCCCCCTCCGAGGGGGTCGTCGAGGCGGGCTCCTCCGCAGGCGTGCTCTCCACCGGGGCCGGCTCGGGTTCGGGCTCGGAGGTGTCCGAGCGTTCCGCCGCCGGCGTGTCGGCCGCGGCGCCTGCCGCCCCTCCACCGGCCGCGGCGCCG